>JAFPVN010000343.1 GCA_017395275.1 Candidatus Methanomethylophilaceae archaeon
AGTTGTTGTCTTTGAGCTTGTCGAGCATGTAGTTCCTTGTGACCTCTTTGAAGACGACCAGGGCTGCAGGGACATCCGCTTTGGCGACGGTCGCGTTGAAGTCCGTAGGGAATGCATAGCCCGCCGCCCTTCTGTCGTTGATGTAATTGTCCAGGTTCGGATTTCCTTCGATGAAGTCCGCGAAGTCATCCCAGCTGTATGACTGTGCGAAGTTGTCTAGGTA
Organism: Candidatus Methanomethylophilaceae archaeon; assembly: GCA_017395275.1. Classification (GTDB taxonomy): domain Archaea; phylum Thermoplasmatota; class Thermoplasmata; order Methanomassiliicoccales; family Methanomethylophilaceae; genus SIG5. The sequence continues at coordinate 224 of JAFPVN010000343.1, forward strand.
TTCGAGCGTGTTCGCCAGGCCATGTTCCTCATCGGTGCCGCTGAACCACTGGTATGCGGTGACCTTACCCTCGCCCCAGTAGCCGAAGTAATCCTTGCCGGATTCCTTGACGGGCCCTACGCCTGTGGAGTACAGGGATGCTGCCATCACGGCCCTTCCCCCGTTGTCGAAGACGTCGTCGTCCCTGGTACTGTTGCTGAGACGGTATCCTTCACCGATCTGTGTATCGGTCTCGGCGTTGGTGACAGGATTCAGTGCGAACCATGCGAGATGTCTCTCCGACAGGTCGAGCTCCTCGCCGTACGTCTGCTTGTATCCGCTGACCGTCGTACCCAGCAGGGTCAGTATGCTCGTCTCGGCCGCTCCGGTGCTCCCGAAGGACCAGCAGGTCCCCCACGGGTTCTGGTATTTCACCGGGGTGACTATCCCCTTGTCGCGCTGGTCGTACTTAGATGGGAGGTCGTCCTTGTCACCGCCACCGTTCATCAGGGCGATGGCCGCCACGGCACCTCCGGCCACCAGTACGACGGCCACGGCGATTGCGATTATCGCTTTGGTGTTCATGTCAATGGCTCCTAAAATACGATAATCGTAAAGGATTGTTCGATATTTATGGGTGCCTAGCAAAGTTGTAGCCAAATCGGCACTCCATATGTGAACCGATGCGGTGAGTTGGAGTGGGCCTCCCCGGATTTGAACCGGGATCAACGGCTCCCAAAGCCGCAAGTATAACCAAGTTAGCCCAAAGGCCCCTACCGCGGGTTATGGCTGGTGGGTATTAATGATTATCGACCTTGACCAACGCATCCCTGAGGAGCTTTATTGCGTTGCCGCGGTGGGACATGGTGTTCTTCTCCTCGATGCCGATCTCCGCGAACGTCCTCTTCCCGTCGGGCGAGAATATGGGATCGTAGCCGAACCCCTCGCTCCCGCGGGCCTCGCGCATGATGTACCCGTCGCATGTGCCAGTGACGATTATCGTGCGTCCGTCTATGTCGCATCCGATGCAGCATTTGAACACCGCGGACCTGTCCTCCACGCCCTCCATCAGCTTCAGGATGCCATCGTTCCCGATGGTCTTCTGACCGTATGCGGAGTACACTCCCGGGAACCCCTTCAGAGCGTTCACGAACATGCCCGAGTCGTCGATGATGAAGTCCCTGACGCCCTTGGCGCGGATCTCGGCCATGCCCTTCTCCACGACCTCCTCCAGCTCGGAGGTCTGTACCTCGTCGTACGGCAGTCTGAGATGCTCCATCTCTATACCCATGTCCGCGAACGCCTTCTGGAATTCCGCGACCTTGCCCGGATTCGATGTGATGACCTTGAGTTTCATGTGTATCTCGCCCTGCCCTTGATGTCCTCGACGCGCCTGGCGATCTCCTTCGCCCCGTCCGCGTTCCGCATGTATGCGTCCATGACCATGCCGAAGGCCTCCGTTGCCCTGGAATGCGACGACGTGAACGCCCTCTCCAGGAGATGGATGTCCACGCCCTTGCCCTCGACATCGCATCTGGTGGATCCCATGGAGAAGTCCAGTATGCACAGTTCTCCGGAAGCGGTGAGGATCATGTTTGACGTGGTGAGATCCCCGTGGCATATGCCGGCGTTGTGCATCTTGGCCATGGTCTCGCCGATCATCCTGCAGATGTCGGGGATGCGTCCGGGTTCGGATTCGATGATCTCCCTGACCCTCTCCCCCTCCACGTATTCCATGGTGATGCTGCCCTCGGCGACGTCCACGTCGTAGACGACCGGCGTCCTCACGCCGGCGCATCTGGCCTCCCTGATGATCCTGACCTCGTTCCTGGTACGTCCGGACCTCAGTCTGGCATCCAGTTCCGGATGCCTGTAGTCCTTGCGCGGGCGTCTCTTGAGGACCGCCCTGTGCCCCAGGTATTCCGTGCTTTCGATCACGGCCTCCGCGCCCATGCCGATGCGCTGTTCGCTCTCCATCGCTCTCGTATCCCCCATCAATATTTTTAAGTTTACAGTTGCGGATTCCTCCACTCGATACTATGAAATACACAATCACAGGGGACAACCTCCAGTTCGTGAACGTACAGCTCGACGCCGACGAGAAGATCCAATCCGAGGCGGGCGCGATGAGATACATGACCGGCAACGTCACCATGGAGGCGAAGATGAAGGGAGGCTTGTTCAAGGGACTCAAGAGAGCGATCTCCGGGGATTCCTTCTTCCTCGTGGACTACCAGGCCCACGGCGGGACCGGTATCGTCGGACTCGGCGGAGCAGCTCCCGGAAAGATCGTGGACATCGACATCTCCAAGGGGACATGGATCGTCCAGAAGACCGGATACCTGGCATCCGAGCTCGGAGTCGACCTTGACATCGCGTTCCAGAAGAAGCTCGGTTCGGTCTTCTTCGGAGGCGAGGGTTTCGTCCTCCAGAAGCTGTCGGGTCAGGGTATCGCCTTCGTCGCCGCATGCGGAGACTTTAACATCGTCGACCTGAAGCCCGGGGAGAAGTACAAGGTCTCCACCGCCAATGCGGTCGCCTGGCAGGAGACCGTGTCGTACGACATCGAGGCGGCTGGAGGCATCAAGACCGCGCTGTTCGGAGGCGGTGTGGCGGTATGATGCCAGCCTACCATCGCCGACCTTACGTCTATCCCGAGGATGCTTATTCGATGGCTGTGGTGAAGTTGGGTAGTGGATCAAACCTGTTGGGCTAC
>JAFPVN010000344.1 GCA_017395275.1 Candidatus Methanomethylophilaceae archaeon
CAGGCTGTGGTCGGTCGAGGAGCTGGCGTACTGTCTGGATACCAGCAAGCCCACCGTCTACCGTCACATCAACAAGCTGAAGTCCCTCGAGCTCCTGGAGAGCGGGGACGTCGAGTTCGACGGCCAGATCAGGAAGGGCTACCGCATCAGATACGGCGACCTCAGCAAGGCGTGGAGCTTCACCAGGTCCAACGTGGAGATGGCGATGGACAACTACACCAAGACGGTGGACCATTTCCAGGCACTCATGGCCAAGAGGGGATCGGAGTGAACGGCGGTAACTACGAGCTGGAGACCGGTTCCAAGTACCTCATAAGGACCGCCGAGGACGACGACACCATCGGACGCTTCGCCGGATACACGATGATCGGCACCGAATCCGCGATCGTCGTGAGGATGGAGGGCGACAAGATCCGCTTCATCCCCGTCACGCAGATCTCCTACATGGACCTGCTCGAATCCTGCGGGGAGCCGGAGCAGAAGTCCTCCCAGCCGGAGCACCTTTATGGATGACCCAGAGCTCATGCACAAGTTCGCCAGGGAGCTCATCGAGAAGGTACTCTCAGGCAAGATCAGGGATCGCGACGCACTGCAGGCCGAGAAGATGCGGATGTGCGGCCGCTACCATCTGAGCGACATCCCGCAGAATTCTTTCATATTATCGAACCTCGCCGAATCGGAGAGGGAGCTGGTGGAACCGCTGCTGGTTAAGAAACCGGTACGCACCATGAGCGGGGTCGCTGTCGTGGCAGTCATGACGTCCCCGCACCCGTGCCCCCACGGCAAATGCACCTACTGTCCCGGAGGTGTGGAGAACGACTCCCCGCAGTCATATACGGGGAAGGAACCAGCGGCCAGACGCGCCGCCAGGAACGAGTTCGATCCCCACAGGCAGGTCACCGACAGGATTAGGCAGCTGACCGAGATCGGGCATAAGACGGACAAGATCGACCTCATCATAATGGGAGGTACGTTCACCTGCCGCGAACCCGAATACCAGGAATGGTTCGTGAGGAGGTGCTTCGACGCCATGAACGGGCGCGACGCACCCGACCTCGCGACGGCGCAGGAGTGGAACACGGAGTCAGAGCACAGGTGCGTGGGACTCACCGTGGAGACCCGTCCCGACGTATTCGACGATTCCCAGATTGAGAGGGCGATGTCCCTGGGCGCCACCCGCGTGGAACTGGGAGTCCAGATCCTCGACGACGACATCCTGGCATCGGTCAACAGGGGACACGGCATACAGGCGGTGGTGGACTGCACCAAGAGATGCAGAGACCATGGACTCAAGATTTGCTACCATCTCATGCCGGGACTTCCCGGATCATCTCCCGAGAAGGATCTGGAATCATTCAGGACCATGTTCTCCGATCCGCGCTTCAGGCCGGACATGCTCAAGTTCTACACCACGCTGGTCATAGCCGGCACGCAGCTGCACGAGATGTGGCTCCGCGGGGAGTACAGACCATACGACGTGGACACCGCGGTCAAGCTGCTGGCACAGATGAAATCCGAGGTCCCGGAGTACGTCCGCATACAGCGCATACAGAGGGATATCCCCGCTCCGCAGATAGCCGCGGGCATACTGAAGAGCAACGTCCGCCAGCTGGTCCAGAGGGAGATGGAGGCCACCGGGAGGCGCTGCAGGTGCATCAGGTGCAGGGAGGTCGGCCACACCGGGGCGGACCTGGACGATCCGGATGCCGTCCAGTTCAGGATAGTGGAGTACGAGGCCTCTGGAGGGAAGGAGAGGTTCGTCAGCCTGGTCTACGGCGATTCGCTGATAGGGTACGCCAGGCTCAGGACGGACGGGTCCCCCGTCGCTTACATAAGGGAGCTGAAGGTCTTCGGCAAGATAGTCTCCATCGGGGAGCACGGTACCGACTGGCAGCACCGCGGGTTCGGAAGGGAGCTGGTATCCAAAGCGGAGGAGCTGGCACATTCCGACGGAGCTGAGATATTGCGCGTCACCAGCGGCGTGGGCGTACGCGGATACTACGCTTCGCTGGGCTATTCTTTGGATGCGCCGTACATGGCCAAAAGGCTCAGCTGACGGTCACGTTCTTCTCGCCGACGATCATCTTCGAGAAGGCGTACACGCATCTTCCCTTGGAATCGATCTTCTGTCCGGCGTTGCGCTTGTCCGACCTGACGAGGATGTACTTGATCTCGCCGGTGTCTGTGTCGATGACGAGTTCGTCAAGCGTACCCAGTATGGTGCCGTTGCCGGTGAGCACGGTCTTGCCGATCAGTTCTTTGGTAAGGAATCTTCCCGACATCCTATCACCCGTACAGGGGGTTGCCGCTGTAGCTGGCCTTCCTCTTGTTCAGTTCGGTCCTCATCGTCTCGTAGCGCTTCAGCTCGTCCTTGGTGACGGACGGCGACACGGTCTTCAGGGCCGCCTCGAAGTGCCTCATGAGCACGTGCTGGGCGGAATGGTCCTCGTTGTAGGCGTTCATGCCGGCCTCCCTGCACAGCTCCGACAGGTCCGCTCCGACGAATCCGTCGGTCATGTCCGCCAGTATTCCCAGGTCCACGCCCTCCAGCGGCATGTCCCTGGTCTGGAGCCTGAGGATGTCCTCCCTCGACGTGCGGTCGTGGACGGAGATGTAGATCTTCTTGTCGAATCTTCCAGGTCTAAGCAGGGCGGGGTCGATCATGTCCGGACGGTTGGTCGCCGCCATCACGGTCACGTTGGACAGGTCCTCGACGCCGTCCATGGACGTCAGGAGCTGGTTGACCACCTTCTCCCACACGTTGTTCTCGCTCATGCCCCTCCTTAGCGCGATGGCGTCGAACTCGTCGAAGAACAGGATGCACGGAGCGATCTGCCTGGCCTTCTTGAACGCCTGCCTGATGGCCTTCTCGGATTCTCCAAGCCACTTGCTGGCGATCTCCGGTCCGTTGATGCATATGAAGTTGGCCCCGGACTCGTTGGCGGCGGCCTTGGCGATCATGGTCTTACCTGTTCCCGGTGGACCGTAGAGCAGCACGCCCTTCGGGGTCTTGATCCCGAGCCTCTGGAAGTCCTTCCTCTCCTCCGCGGGGACGAAGACCTCCCTTATCTCCCTCTTGATGGATTCCAATCCTCCGATGTCCTCCCACGAGACGTCTGGCACATCGAGGGTTATCTCCCTCATGGCGCTCGGTTCTATGTCGGACATGGCGTCGGTGAAGTCCTTCATGGTGACCTTCATGTCCACGTCCGCGGGGACGTCGGAGTTCATGTCGATCTGGTTCTTGTACCTGCTCAGGCACTTCATCGCGGCCTCCCTGGCCAGCGCGGCCAAGTCCGCTCCCACGAATCCCTGGGTGGATGCGGCCAGCTTCTCGATGTCCACATCCGCATCCAGCGGCATTCCGCGCAGGTGGACGCCGAGGATCTCCGACCTGCCCTCCTTGTTGGGCACTCCGATCTCGATCTCCC
>JAFPVN010000345.1 GCA_017395275.1 Candidatus Methanomethylophilaceae archaeon
CGTTGTCCGCTCCCACGTAGGAGATGTCGAACCTCTGGGGCATCTGGAAGTCCAGCTGGATAGTACCGCACTGCCAGGTCCTTCCGAGGACGTCCTGCAGGTGGAAGTCGATCTTGGGTCCGTAGAACGCGCCGTCTCCCTCGTTGATGACGTAGGGGAGCTTGCATGCCTCGAGGGCCTTCTTGAGTCCCTCAGTGGCGGCCTCCCAGTCCTCGTCGCTTCCCATGCTGTCCTCCGGCCTGGTGGACAGCTCGGCGTGGTACTTGAACCCGAACTTGGAATACACCTCGTCGACCAGCCTGACCACGTCGGTGATGGCGTCGGTGATCTGCTCGGGCGTCACGAAGATGTGCGAATCGTCCTGGGTGAAGCACCTCACCCTCATCAGACCGTGGAGGGTACCGGACTTCTCGTGCCTGTGGACGGTACCCAGCTCCGCCAGCTTGAGGGGCAGGTCCCTGTAGGACCTGGATTCGGAACCGAAGACCAGGACGGCGCCGGGACAGTTCATCGGCTTGATGCAGAAGTCCTCGTCGTCGATCTTCGTGGTGTACATGTTGTCCTTGTAGTGGTCCCAGTGTCCGGACATCTCCCAGAGGTGTCTGACCATCATGAGGGGGGTCCTGATCTCCTGGTAGTTCTCCCTGGAGTGGATCTCCCTCCAGTACTCGATGAGTGTGTTCATCAGGGTCATTCCCTTGGGCAGGAAGAAGGGGAATCCGGGTCCCTCGTCCCTGAGCATGAACAGGCCCATGTCCTTGCCGATCTTCCTGTGGTCCCTCTTCTTGGCCTCCTCCAGCATGGCGAGGTGGGCGTCCAGGCTCTCCTTGTCGGCGAACGCAGTACCGTAGATCCTGGAGAGCATCTTGTTCTTCTCGTCGCCGCGCCAGTATGCGCCCGCGAGGGAGAGCAGCTTGAAGGCCTTGACCGCCTTCGTGTAGAGGGCGTGGGGTCCCGCGCAGAGGTCGGTGAACTCGCCCTGCTTGTAGAAGCTGATGGGGGCGTCCTCGGGAAGGTCCTCGATGAGCTCGACCTTGTAGGTCTCGCCCTTGCCCTTCATGAACTCGATGGCTTCCTTCCTGGGAAGGGTGTACGTCTCGAGCTTGAGGTTCTCCTTGACGATCTTCTTCATCTCGGCCTCGATCTTGTCGAGGTCCTCGGGGGAGAATCCTCCCTCCTTGTCGAAATCGTAATAGAATCCGTCTTTGATGGCGGGTCCGATGGCCAGTCTGGTGCCGGGGTAGAGCCTCTGCACCGCCTGCGCCATGATGTGTGACGCGGTGTGCCTGATGACCGACAACTCGTCTTCCGTCTCTTCCACTCTACCGTCGCTGAATAATGCTTTCATCCGAATCTTACTCCGAGCCCGAGTTACAACCCCGGGACTGTTTGATGTCCGTGTGCATGCTTAGGTAATAAATATAGATTGTCAGAGATCCTGACAAAACAAAGGTTTAAGGCTCTCTGACTTCTAGGGTGGTCGGACACAGAGCAATCCGACGGGGAAC
>JAFPVN010000028.1 GCA_017395275.1 Candidatus Methanomethylophilaceae archaeon
CATGGGATTCCGACGTCTCCGATCTTCTTCGCCTCGTCGAAGGCCGGATGACTGTCGCGCAGGTCCAGGAACTATTTCAGGTTCCTCACGTGCTCACCGATATCGATCACCTCGAATCCGGGATTCCCTTCGACCTGTTTCTCCACCCACTCGCAGTCGGGGCAGGTATGCATTACGAACATCTTTATCATAGCCTTATGTCTTTTCGATGTAAATATACGTACAATCAGCCGGATGACAAAGGGAAAACGTCTTTCACTACGCGAGTTGAGTATCCTTTCTGAGTATCATCTGGGTGAAAAACGGCCAATAACATGGTATATAATACGAACCATAACATGGTATAATACCTTCTCTCGCTTGTTATGGGTAATTTGGCGTAGGAACATAAACCAAAACGCTATACCATGTCACGTTACAAGTTCAATGAAGACGAAGTCCCGTACGCCATCCTCGAGGAGTTCGGGCTCAACCAGGAGATGATCGAGGACCTTCCCGTCGATGTCTACCGCGACATCCTGAACGGCCGTCTCTCCCCTGTCCTCCCGATCCGGGTCACGGACAGGGAGGGGAACACCATCACCGCCCGCGCCCGTTTCAAGCTGGTCCGCGACACCGAAGACAATCCCGACATCGTTTTCCACCCGCGTCTTGTCCGCTGCGAGCTGGACAAGTACAACGCTAAGGAGCAGGAGGCGCTCCGCTCCGGCAAGGCCATCCTCAGCCATGCCCCGGACGACCCGTCGTCCAAGTGCTTCGTGCAGATCGACGCCGGCACCAACCAGGTCATCTACGTCCCCACCCCTGTCATCGGCAAGAACATCAGTCACCTGATGGACATCTTCGATTTCTCCTCGAAAGAGATCGGCGCCCTGCAGAGCGGGGAGATCCTGACCCTGTCGGAGGATGCGGAGGATATCTCCATGGGCATCGACCTCACCGAGAAGTCCGGCATACGCCTTACGCTCGGAAGCCGTGAGAAATGGCTCAAGGAGAAGGGCGAGTCCACCATGGGCCGCTTCTCCTTCGGCATCTACGGCTGCTGGGTGAAGGACTCCGAGGGAAATCTCGACTATGTCCACGAGCAGGACTACACCGACGAGATCTGGGCGGAGCAGGAGAAGGCCATCGCCCGTAACAGCGGACTCAAACGATAGGCGGCCATGAGAAGGAATCAACCCACCTATACCTACGATGAGCTGGTGCAGCTGCGCCAGGAGGATATCATCACTGATCTCGACCTCATCCAGATGCATCCTGACGGCGGCCTGCAGGAGGAGTTCGGCTCTTTCTGCGAGGCCCATGGCAGGGACCAGGACGAGGCCTCCGCCAGCGACTTCCTTCAGATGATGGAGGAAGCGCTGGACTACGGGGACATCTAACCAGGAGGAGTCAGAACCATGCCAACCAGAGCCAACGCTATCGGCCGTAATGACGGCCTCGCTCCGGAGCTGCAGGACACGCTCCGGAGAAACGGCATGCAGGCGCGTCTCGTCCAGCGTGACGGTGACGTGCTCCTGGCCGTTCAGGGCCATGACTCTCCCCTTCTCACCTATCCCTTGAGTCAAAGCCATCTCAAGGCGCTCACCGACGGTGGGACGAACTCCTCCAACCGCAAGGCCTACGATGCCTTCGCGGCGGTGGTGGGAGCGGACTTCCACCTGCCGAAGGATTATGTCCACGCCAGGAACGCCAACGGAAGGGTCACCATGGGCCTTCACGGCTACCGGATCGGCGAGGGCGAGTACGGCAGGACCGTAAGTCCTTTCGTTGACCTCTGGGCACGGCGGAGCATGCTCGGCTGGACTCCCAGGCAGCAGGAAGGATACCACCTGAGGCGTATCGGCGTCGAGCTGCGTTACGGCGGCGCTCCGCTGGTCGCGGACCGGCCCGATGGCAGGATCAAACCGGGTGAACTCCTCAGTGGAGGTTACGGTTTCTACTACAAGGGAGGCCAGGCTGTCCAGCAGACAAGGGCCACCGCTACCGGTGAGGACGTTCTGCAGGAGCTCAGGACCGTCGTTCCCGAGATCCAGCCGCGTCCCTCTACCGGAGAGAAGGCCAAGCCCTATTCCGAACTCATCACCTCCGACGTCTATTTCTCCCGGGAGAAGTGGGACGAGGTCCTCTCCAGCCACGGCATCGTCGTGGACGAGCGGGCCGGTACCCTTACCGTTAAATCCACCGCCATCAACCGCGACCTCGTCTATGACCTGAGGGCAGACGAGATGGCCGTCCTCACCTCCGGATCCCTGAAGGACATCCCCGTCCAGGAACGGCTCGATGTCATCAACGGCGTCATCGGGAAGGACTATGACGGCGCCGTCACGAAGGAGATGCTGGAGAGCCGGGAGCCTGTCGGCCTCGCACTCTCCCCTGCCGCCTTGGAGGAGATCAGGGAGCAGGAACGGAGCCTCCATCCGCAGCCGGTCATCGCGCAGGACCTGTCCTATGTCGTCATGCAGCAGGCGGTCCTCCAGGAGCGCGAAGACGAGCGCCGCGGCATCGGACGTGTCTGGGGCGAGTCCCTCTATGACATGCAGTCCCGGGAAGGCTGGTTCCGCGAGGGGCAGCACGGGCGCGAGGTCAGCGTCGGTGACATCCGCGTGGAGCCCGTCCCGGACGAGGCGCAGAAGGAAGGCCGTGAAATGAAGTACAGGATGACCGCGGTCATCAACGGTGAGGAGGTCTCGCATGAGATCACCCGCCGCCAGTATGACAAGTTCATGGCCGTGGACGACTACCACCGGATGAAGCTCTTCTCGAAGGTCTTCGACGAGGTGGATATGAAGCAGCTCCCCCGTGAGCAGCGTGAAGGGGGCGCCGGCATCGGTGCCGCCATCCTTGCGGCGCTCACCGTCGCCGGGGAGATGGCCCGCGGACCCAGGATGGCCCCGGACCTCTATCTGGAGCGCCATGCCGGAGGACGTGTCTATATGAAGCCCGGTGTGGATTCTCCGCAGGACATCGCCAGCCGTGCCTTCGAGGCGGGCATCAACGCGGCGGAGCACGGTGTGGGACTCGGACGATAACAATATAACACCATATGGAACTCACTTACACCGATTATCTGCAGCGGCTCTCCGTGCAGGATGTCCTTCGGGATGCGGGTTATGTCCGTAACCGGAAGGACGGCCTGCGTTACCCTTCCTTCGTCCGTCTGGATGAGAATGGGCAGCGGATCCGTGGTGACAAGTTCATCGTCACCCGGGGCGGGGCTTTCTGCTTCCATCCTCCGGTACAGAAGAACTACAACGTCATCTCCCTCATCAAGGAGCACCCGCACCTCTTCCCGGAGTACGAGGTCGGGATGAACCTGGACAGGCTCGTGAACAAGGTCTGCCACCGGCTTCTCAACACCCCGTATGAGGAGAGGGACGTGGACATCCGTGAGGCGCAGCGGGAACTGCGGCCCTTCGACCTGAAGGACTACCGCCTGCACCGTATCGTCTCCGGGGACCGCGACTCCGCCAAGCCGTTCTACCCTTTCTTCAAGCACCGGGCGATCGACCTGAAGACGCAGTTCGCCTTCCGGGACTCCTTCGTCCTGGCCGACCATGACCTCCCCGGAAGGAAGGGCCTTTCCATGAGACGGCTCTCCTTCCCCCTCACCGTTCCGGGCGGGGACGGGACTGTCGTGGGATTCGAGGAGAGGGGCCGTCCGAGGCGCGATGACGGGACCACCTACAAGGGCAAGGCCGCCGGGAGCAACGGCAGCCTGGGCCTCTGGATCGCCTCCCCGGCAGGGACTGCACTGGGGAAAGCGGACCGGGTGCTTCTTTTCGAGAGCGCCTATGACGCGATGGCTTATTACCAGCTGCACCGTGACGGGGACAGGGACCTCAGGAAGGCCGTCTTCGTCTCCACGGGAGGCAATCCCACCCGCGGCCAGATGCAGGGGCTCATCCAGGCTGCCCCGAAGGCGGTCTTCCATCTGGGGTTCGACAATGACGCTGCCGGACGGCAGTTCGCGGAGAACTTCATGAAGGTCGCGAAGGAGTTGAAGCCCCACAGCGAGGTGGCCCTCGCGTTCATCAACACCCCGGGCAAGATCGGCCTGGACCATGAGAAGGAGAGCGCGCTGTTCAAGCTCCCGAAGCAGGTCCTTGACCAGTACAAGGCGGTCGAGGACCTGACGGAGGACCTGCGCGAAGGCTACCTCTGCGACGAGGACAGGCAGGATCTGTGTGAGCGCATCAAGGAGGGCTGGAAGGCCTTCGACGAGATGGTGGACGGCCTTGTCATCCGTGTGGAGCGCATGCTTCCGGGTGAAGGTTACAAGGACTTCAATGACGAGCTCCTCGGAAAGGCGGAGGAGACGAGGAAGGCCGTGGGCTGTGACCTGGACGGTGACGGCGCGGTCGAGACGGAGGAGTCCAACGAGGAACATCACAGGTTTCGGAGATAAGGCCATGCAGAGCGGGAATCCATACCCTGACATCCAGATGCGGCCGGAGTGGCGGCAGCTGCTCATCGACGAGGGGCTGTCGATCCTTGCGGCCGCGGGCCTTGTCGTCGTCGGCGGGCTGGACGGTATCCCCTACCATTCGGTGTGGTTCTGCCTTGGCCTCGCGCTGGTCTTCAAGGTCTACTACCGGCTCGTCTACCTCAGGGGCATGGTCTACACGATCACCGGTGAGCAGCTCGTCTACGAACACGGTGTCTTCACCCGGAGCCGGGACTACATCGAGCTCTACAGGGTCGTCGACTTTGAGGAGAGGCGCAGTTTCCTCCAGCTGCTGCTGGGCCTGAAGACCATCGTCGTGCATTCCGGGGACAGGACCATGCCGAAACTGAAGATCATCGGCATCCGCGAGAAGGCGGAC
>JAFPVN010000029.1 GCA_017395275.1 Candidatus Methanomethylophilaceae archaeon
ATGCGCACCCCGAGGCCGGAGGCAGCAGGAGCCTTTTCATCAAGAATTGCATCCGCGAGAAGCTGGATAGGGATGCCCAGCCCATCGCGGAGACTAGGGCCGGCCCCAACACTGTGACCCTGACCCTCCCGGGCAGGTACATGGCGGCGTTGGAGCGCATGGTCGCTGAGGAGTACGCTACGTCGGTCAACGACGCACTGCTGATGCTCGTCAGGGATTCGATGAGGGAAGTCCAGGCGGATGCCCGCGAGGCCGCGTTAGACGGATCGAGGAGAGCGTTCTCAGGGACAGAATGAAATAGGGATGGGGCCCCGCGAGGGGTTAAACGACTTAAGAAACGAAAGGAGGAAGCAGATGGACGGACTGGAGATCACACCGAGGACGCTGGCTATAGGGGTCGGCGGAGCAGGTTGCGAAGTCATAAACAGGATCTACAGCCTGATGCCCATGGTCGACACCGTCGCGGTGAACTGCGACAAGGAGGCCATGCACAGGACCAACGCGGACGTCAAGCTCTACATCTGCAGATCCGTTACCAACGGCGAGGGGGCCAAAGGGGATGTTGGCCTCGGAAGGGACTGCGCGAAGGCGCACATCGACGACATCGAGAAGGCCATGACCGGATACGATGCCGTGTTCATCATCGCCGGGATGGGAGGAGGCACCGGTACCGGTGCCACACCCGTCATCGCCGAGAAGGCGCGCAGCATGGGCATCATGACCTTCGTGATCGCGATCGACCCGTTCTCCTTCGAGGGAAGGAGGGTCCAGGTCGCCAAGGAAGGCATAGCGAAGATCAGACAGGTCTGCGCCAGCACCATCGTGGTCGAGAACGACCTGATGGTCCAGAGGATGCCCGATGCCACGATGAAGGCTGCCATGGAAACGGTGAACAGATCCATCGCGTCCTTCATCGGCAGGAAGATCTCACTCATCAAGGAGTGCTTCGAGTCAGAGTTCGAGTCCATCAGCAGCGACGTGATCGAGCAGAGGCTCGCAGGCGGAAGTTCCGACCTCACCGATCCGGTGGGTTCCAGGCCCAAGACCGCCAAGGAATGACGATTAACATTCTCTCCCGTGCAGGGGGCAACCCCTGCACACAATTTATCTAAAAGATTGAGAGGGGGACATTGTCCCCCGTGAAGGGTTCTCAGTCCTTCGACATCGTCTCGTAGCCGAGGTCGAAGGCCTTGAGGTTGAGGTCCAGGAACTTCGGGGGGACGTTGTCCGCGAGGGTCTTCCTCAGGAGGTCCTTGGACAGCGGGAATCCCTTGACGGCCGCGACCGCACCGATCATGACGGCGTTGGCGGCGACGGCCTTCCCCGCCTGCTTGGCGAGCTCGGTGGCGTCGATGGTCCTGAGGTTGGGCGTGAGCTTCTTTATGGAAGCGACGAGACCGTCCACCTCGGGGTACGTCTCGAATCCGGCCGCCACCATCGAGGGGAGCACGGGGTCGAGGTTCATGATTATCTGGGAATCCTTGTTGCACAGTCCGACGTTCCTGCAGGTCTCCGCGGGCTCGAATCCCATGAGGAGATCCGCTCCGCCGACGCTCTCGAGGGGACTGATGACGTTGTCCCCGAAGCGCAGGGTACAGAGGACGCTTCCGCCCCTCTGTGCCATACCGTGGACCTCGCTCATGGCCACGTCGTAACCTGCCTCCATGGCCGCGTTTCCGAGGACCATGGACGCCAGGAGGACGCCCTGTCCTCCCACTCCGACTATCTGGATGGAGTACTTCATTGGGACACCTCCTTTATCGCGTCCTTGGGGCACACGGATGCGCACATTCCGCATCCGGCGCATTGTGACAGATCCGTCTCGATGAAGCCGTCCGCCTTCTTGATGAGGGCGGGGCATGCGACCGTCTTGACGCAGGTGTAGCACTTGATGCACTTGTTCCTGTCCACCTGCATCGGCGGCTTGGCCGGGAGCTTCCTCTTCTTGGCGTCGATCTGACAGGGGGCTCTGGAGATGATCACTGATACCCCGTCCACGTCCAGGGCCTGCTTCATGGTCTTGGCGGTCTCGGTGACGTTGAACGGGTTGACGACGGCGCAGAAGTCCACGCCGATTCCCTTCACGATTCCCTCGATATCGACGGATTCCGTCTTGATACCTCCGAAGTCCCTTCCCGTTCCGGGGTTGGGCTGCTGTCCGGTCATGGCGGTGATCCTGTTGTCGAGGATGACCATCGTGATCTTGTGGTTGTTGAACTTGGCCGAGATCAGCGGCGGGATACCCGAGTGGAAGAACGTGGAATCCCCGAGGAACGCCACGGGCTTCTGGTCGGTGGAGGCGTCGAATCCTCCGGCTACGCCCGCTCCTCCGCCCATGCAGAGGACGAAGTCCGCCATCCTGAACGGGGGCATGGACCCGAGGGTGTAGCATCCTATGTCCGAAGCGTACACGACGTTCCTGTTCCCTGCCGCCTTCTTCATGGCGGCGAAGCTTCCCCTGTGGGGACATCCGGCGCAGAGCGTCGGGGGCCTTGCGGGAAGCTGCACGTCCACCGGGGGCAGAGGTGCGGGGAAGTCCTTGACCTTGACGTAGTCCTTCAGCTTGGACATGGTCTCGGGCGCGAACTCCCACTGGCGCGGGAGCGTCCCGTCCCTCTTCCCTATGACGGGGACGTAGACGTTGTTCTTTCCCATTATGGAGTACAGGTTGTCCTCGAGGAAGGGCTCCAGCTCCTCCACGACTATGATCCTCTTCTTGCCCTTCAGGAACTCGAGGATCTTCTTCTCCGGAAGGGGATATGTGAATCCCAGCTTGAGGACGGCCGCGTCCTCGATGAACTCGGACACGTAGGTGAATCCCACTCCCGAGGTTATGATACCGATGTCCGAGTCTTTCTTCCCGGTCACGTAGTTGAGAGGCGAGTTCTCGGACATCTCCTTCGCCTTGGCGTTCTTCTCCAGGAGCACCAATCTGTTCTTCCTCGCGTTGGCCGGAACGCAGACGAACCTGGCGTCATCCTTGTCGAAGTGCCCCTTCTGCGGGGTGTCCTTGCAACCGTGGAAGGATACGATACCGCGGGCGTGGTTGACCCTCGTGGTGGTCCTGAACAGCACGGGCATGGACAGCGCCTCGGATATCTCGTAGGCCGCCTGCACCATCTCCTTCGCCTCCGCGGGGGTGGAGGGCTCCACCATCGGCATCAGCGATAGGGGGGCGTAGTACCTGTTGTCCTGCTCGTTCTGGGAGCTGTGGGCGCTGGGGTCGTCCGCAGTCATTATGACCATACCGCCCCTCACTCCGGAGTAGGGCAGGGTCATCATGGGATCCGCGGCGGCGTTGAGACCGACATGCTTCATGAAGACGAACGACCTGATCCCCGATACCGCGGCTGCGGCGGAGACCTCCATGGCCACCTTCTCGTTGATGGAGAACTCGAAGTATATCCCCGCCTTATCGGAGATCTTCTCAAGGATGTTCCCTACCTCGGACGAGGGCGTCCCGGGATATGTCGATGCGAACCTCACGCCGGACTCTATGAGTCCTCTGGTGATGGCCTCGTTGCCCAGCAACAAGGCCTTACCGCTGTCTGTCAATAAGTCGGCCATTTGAATTACCTGAAGGCGGTATTCCCGTATCTCTAATAAAAGATGACGGGCGGCTCAGCCTAGAATGGACGACAGCGCCGCGGAAGCGGACTGTTCCGTGTCGTTGTCCAGGACGATCCATCCCTCCTCCTCCGCCATCCTGAGCATGCGTTCCCTCGCCGATGTGAGGTCCCCGGCGTTCTCGAAGGTCTCCCTCGGAGCGTCCCTCGATTCTATGCGCTCCAGGGCGACGTCGACGGGAACGTCCACGAACACCGCCATGTCGGGTCTCGGGAGGAAGGTCCTGAGCAGGTATCTGAGGGGACGGGATACTATGTCGGGAAGGTAGCAGACGGACATGGTGTACCTGACGAAGATGTAATCATCGTGACTGCTGGCACATCTCATCCTAATGAGCGATGTCAGAAGATCGGAGACGAACAGGAAGGGGATGATCGGCCTCGCCAACCCGTTCTCCGAACGCAGCAGCCATGCGCAGATGCGGCCTATCCTCCCGTCGGGATTGGGGTGCTCCGCTATGACGGCGTCCCTCCCCTCCGCTTCGAGGGCGTCCCTGATGATGCGGGCGACGGTGCTCTTCCCCGAGCCGTCTATCCCGTCCACTGCGTAGAATGCCACATGCTCTGAACGAAATACGCATAAATAGGGATTCTGCATAAGCAGAATCGCGCGAGGGTAGTCAAGCTTGGCCAACGGCGCAGGACTTAGGATCCTGTCCCTAGCGGTTCCTGGGTTCAAATCCCAGCCTTCGCACCATCCCGATTCTCACTTCCTCCTGCGGCTGGCCAGTTCGGCGCACATGGCGTCCACCACCTTACCCAGCAGTTCGGCGTCGTAGGGTTCGGGGAACAGGATCATCTCGCCCCCGCCCTCGTATGGGAAGGCGGAAGGACAGTCATCTAGCATGGTGGCAGATGCCTTGGTGATCTTCAGGAGGAGACGGTCGTCGTATATCCCGCCGAATAGGATCCCGTCCCTGTAGAGGAGGTACTCTCCCATCATCTTGCGCGACGTGATGTCTGGAAGTACGGCCTTGACTGCCTCGAGGGACCGGGTTCCGGACGGCATGTCATACCGTATGCGTTCCGGACGTTTATCTTCTCTCCCACATCTCCATGAGGGATCCATCGAAGGATTCGTGGAGGTTGTTCTTCGGGATGTATTCCCTGATCTTGAACAACGACCTCACCATGAGCACGGCGCCGAGCCCCACGGTGAAGTAGAGGGGCAGGAGCCCGAACTCGCCGAACAGCAGGTCCATGCTCGATATCATGTCCAAGGCGGAATGGGCGACGATCGTCACGTGCACCCCGTACTGCACGTACACGTAGCCCAGCAGGAGACCAGAGACGAAGGTGTCGTAGAACTTCATGACGCTCCATCCGTCGATATGTGCCAGACCGAAGAGGACGGCGGATATCAGGATGAGGACGAGGGCGGCCCTGCTCGTTCCGAAGCCGCCGAGGATGTCCCTGAACCTGAACCTGTGCGTCAGCGCGCAGATGACTATCATCGGCAGTCCGATGAGCAACACCCTGAAGATGAACTCCTCCTCGGGTCCCGCGATCATCATGCTGGCGATGTTCTCGTAGGTGGTCATCTTGCCTATGAAATCCTCGGTGATCTCCGAACCCAGGAGGTATATTGGCGCTATGACCACTATGGTGGTGAATATCATCAGCGAGAACAGCGTGGCGGTGCGGCTCATCCATGTGCCCATGTAGCGTCCGCACATCTCCTCGCGGGGACATCCCCTCATGCGCTTGACCAGATCCTTCACGACCAGGATCAGGCAGACGGTGAAGACGATGCCGCAGATTATGGGCATCTCGTATCCTACGGGATCCTCCCCCTCGCCGAGGACGTGGGCCTCGGACGGGGCCATGACGATCAGGTACACCAGGGCGATGGCCGAGGTGGCCAGGATGAACACGGCCGCGATGGCGGAGCATAACGCATAGAGCCAGTCGTTGGGATCCTTCAGATTCGGTCTCTTCATTTTAACGCCAGTTCAGAATCACTGGACGAGCTATCGCGGTCCGGACTATAACCTTTTGCCGTTCACCCGTAACCGATGTCAGTGTCCGCGCTCCCTGCGGAGACGTTCGGCGAGTGTACGTACGGCATCTATGTCCGACAGCCTCCCGGACATCTCCGCAAGATCGAGACCGAGGCGTTCCGCCAGGGATTCCAGCGTGCAGTCCTTCGACCTGTCCCTCCTGTCGGAGGGACCTCCGAAGGTGGACTGCACGAATCCTCTGACATCCGAATCGCACACCCTCAGGCCGATAAGCCTGACGGGATGCCTCGGGACCATGTACAGCATCGGCGCGGTCTTCATGAACACCGCGTGTCCCCCGCCCGATTGGGACACGGGTATCCCCCAGTCTATCCTCTCGCCGTTGGCGTACTCCACGCTCAGGACCGCGCGGTTCCATTGGATTCCGAGACGCTCGGCGTTGCCCGCCGCGTGATATGACAGGAGAAGGAGCATCTCCTTTAGGAGATCGAGGTCGGAGACATACCTCGCCAAGGGTATGTAACCGTAGAATCCCTGTCCGTCCCCGTCCGCATTCATGTCCATGTCCCCTATGGCATCGCCAGACTGTAAAGTTAACCTCTGCCTACGTGACCTTTGATGACTTCGGGGCGATAATTTGCATATTATACCGATTATAATCTGCATATTGAGTTATTAATCTGTATATTTTATATTTTAGAATATGCATATTATCACGATGAGGACGTACGATTACACTTTCATCGAGGATCTTGCCCTGCCTTCCAGCATGTTCAATTCGATGCACAGGATCCTCTCCATGAACGATATGCTGGAACAGTCGATATCCGGCAATCCAGAGATACTATCCAGACTGATGGAGATCGCATCGGTCGAATCCGTCAAAGGTAGCAATGCGATAGAGGGGATAGCCTCCACCGACGAACGCATACGCGGGATCGTCCTCCATGATACGGAGCCGATCGGTCACGACGAGAAGGCCATCTCGGGATACAGGGATGCGCTCGAACTGATCCATACGGGCTGGGAGGGCATCCGGTTCGATGAAGCGACGATGTGCAGGCTCCACAGGACGATGTACGCGGGGATAGGCGGAGGCGGCCGCTTCAAGGTGAACGACAACGTGATAATCGACAGGACGCCCGAAGGTACCACGGTGAGATGGACACCAGTACCTGCCGCGGAGACGGAACAGAACCTGCACTCGATGGTCCTCGCTTACATGGAGGCATGCGGCAACCCGGGGATCGGATCCCTCCTCCTCATCCCCTGCGTCATACTCGATTTCCTGTGCATCCACCCCTTCGGGGACGGGAACGGAAGGGTATCCAGACTTCTGACGGACCTCCTGATGTACCGTCACGGACTGAGCGTACAGAGATACATCTCGATGGAATCCGTGATAAACGCGGACAGGGACGGATACTACGATGCCCTGAAGGCATCCTCCGAAGGATGGCACGAGAACAGGAACGATTATGTCCCATTCATAAGGTACTTCGTCGGTGTGCTGGACACCTGCATAAGGGATCTGGACAGACGCAGGATCGCGGTTGGCCCGAAGAGGAACGGTAAGACGGAGAGGATCGAGTCCGTCGTCCTCGAATCCCTCACGCCGATCTCGAAGAAGGAGATCTGCGACATCCTGCTGGACGTGTCCCCGAGCACCGTCGAATCGGTGCTCTCCAGGATGCTGAAGGAAGGCAGGATAGTCAAGACCGGCTCCACCAAATCAGCCAGGTACAGGCGGGCGTGAGCGGACCGCGGCGGCAGCGAAGAACGAGAAAGGGGAAAGCGTTTGGCGCCCGCGGAGCGGGCGACAGTCATCACAGGAAGTCGAAGAATCCCTTGGGGATGTCGATCTTACCTTCCGAATCCGATGGCACCTTGATCGCGACGTAGATCCCCTCGATGATACCGATGAGACCACCGAAGAAGACGATGTACAGGATCAGGTGCACGATTCCGGGGACGATCCTGCCGGACAGCAGCTTCATGAGCCACGCGAACGGGAGGATGTCCAGGATGACGTACAAAATCTTATTCATTTTGTCCATTGGTTTCACCCAATTTCGATATGAAATCGAATAGTCAATTTTTATTCTTAGCTTAACAGGGCGCCGATCACATTTTCCGGAACCCGCGGAACATCCAGGCGAACACTGAATGCAGCACGTAGTAGACCGTTCCGATTATGTACCTGCTTATCCCGCGCACCTCGACCCTGCCAGCCTTGATCTCCTCGATGACGTCCTGCCATGTCTTACAATCATCGGATATGACCACGTACGCCCACCCCGCTGCGAACCTGTTGTGGGCGTCGCTCCCGGCGGTGACCATCTTGCCGAACGATTGTGCCAGCTTCTTGGATCTGTAGTTTGCGCCGGGCGTCGATTTGGAGTTCTTGGCCTCTATGCCGTCGAACTCGGGGATGACGTTCTTCCTGCCGAGACCGGACCACCATCTGTAAGGATGTGCGGCGATGGCGATGCCGCCGGCCTCGTGGATGGAATCGATGGTCTCCTTCACCCCCATGCCCTTGGGTATCTCCCTGTCGATCCCCAGCGCGATGATGTGCCCCTCGCTGGAGGACACCTCCTCCGCCGGTATGATGATTATATCGGGGTCGTCCTTCACCTCCGCATAGGCGGCGAAGCTGTTGTGATCCGTGATCGCTATGCAACCGAATCCTCTGCGCTTGCACTGCCTGACGACCTTCGCTGCCGGCGACCAGCCGTCGTCGGAGTACTTGGTGTGGAGGTGGAGGTCCGCCTTCATAATGCGGGGGCACCGTCCATGATGTCCGATTCTACGGTCACAAGGCATCCGTTGCCGTCACTGAGCGGCACAGCCTTATCGCCGTCGATGACAGCGACGATGCGCTCCGGGGCGTTCCCGGGGAGCTCGATGTCCATTCCCATGAACTTTCCGTCGACGACCTTCGCGATCTTCATGGTGACCCTCTCTACGTGTTTCATATCGGCGCGGGACTCGGAGATCTCCATGCCGCAGTCGAAACGGGTCCCGTTGGGGACGTCGTATGCGGGATCCAGCAGCTGGAGGCTGCTGCCTCCCATGTCCAGATCCTCGGCAGCCATCAGCATCCCGAAGGATTTTACCCCGCGGAAGTTGGCTGGTTTAAGATTGGATATGAGCATCAGCTTCCTTCCCACCATCCTCTCCGGAGGATAGAAAGACTTGATGTTCGTGACGACGGTCCTGGGCTCCTCCTCGCCGACGTCCACCTTCAGGACGTACAGCTTCTCGGCGTCCGGGTGGTCCGCCACCTCTGTCACGGTGCCTACGCGGATGTCAAGTCTCCTGAAGGCTGCGAACGGTTCGTTGACCTCGTCTGCCATCATCTCACCTCCGCTCCGTCGCCGATGGGGCGTCCTACGGTCGCGACAGATTTCTTACCGTCTCCGAGGGGCAGTGCCCTGCCTCCGTCGATGACCGCTGCCACGCTCGAAGGTGAGCCTGCTGGCACATCGATCGGGACGTCCTCGGATACGAACTTCCCGTCCTTAACCGAGGACAGTCTGAGCTTGACGACGGCAAAGTGCTTGTTGTAATCGATAGTTGATTTTTCTCCGCCGAATCCGCAGTCGTACCTGGTACCGGGGGCTGCGTCGTCCGAGGGCTCCAGAAGGGCGAGGTTGCCCTTGCTGTCCTCGGCGGTCAGCAGCATTCCGCAGGATTCCACTCCCCTGAGCATCCTCGGAGCGAGGTTGAACACCGCGATGACCTTCTTCCCGACGAGGTCCTCCGCTTTGTAGTAGGCCTTGATTCCGGAGCAGATGGTCCTCTGCTCGGTGCCGAAGTCGATGGTGAACATGAACAGCTTGTCGGCGTTGGGGTGGTCGCCGGCGGTGAGCACCTTGCCGACCCTGAGGTCCAGTTTCTTGAATGAATCGAAGGGTTCGGCAGCCTTGGGCTTCTCCTCCTTGGCGGGTTCGGCGAACAGCTCGGGGAACAGCGCCTTGAGGTCGATCTTGCCGTAGACGGGCACGGACTCCTTGAGAACGGTCCCCTCCGGTATGGGCTCGAAGACCGCCTTGTACCCGGCCTCCTCCAATGTACCCTGAAGACCGAGGAATCCCCAGATCTTCTCCGAGGACTTCGGCATGAACGGCCAGGCCATGATGGCCAGCGCCTTCACGACCCTTATGTTGTCGGCTAGGACGCGTCCGCAGGCCTCCTTGTCCTCCTTGATCAATTTCCAGGGAGCGCAGGAGTTGAAGTACTCGTTGCCGAAGTGGGCCAATGCCATCACATCCTGTATGGCCTTCTTGAAGTCGCATCCCTCGAGGTGAGAGTTGTAAGCATCGTAGTACTCCTTTATCGCCGCGTCCACCTTCGCGTCGGGCGACGGGTTGGAGGGGACGG
>JAFPVN010000030.1 GCA_017395275.1 Candidatus Methanomethylophilaceae archaeon
ACGTCAGGATCACCACCGCGGGCGGTACCGCCGACATAGAGTATCTGGAGAGGGAGGAGGCCGAGAAGATCGCCGACGAGCTCAACGAGACGGTCGACAGGATCGTCAGGGGCCAGAGGGAATGACCGAGGTCTACAGGAACCATCCGGCGGTGATAGTGAAGAACACCGCTTCGTTCTCCGTCGCGCTGATAATCATATCGGTATCGATGGTCTCCCCGATCCCCCTCCTGCTGATCGTCCCGCTCGGCCTGTTCTTCGCCGTCGCGTGGTGGCGCACCCACCTCACGGTGTACGAGGACCATGCCGTGGCTGAATCCAATATAATATCGAAGAGGTCCAAGACCATCCCGCTGGGGAAGGTGGCATCGGTCAACGAGGTGCAGGGCCTGTTCGGACGCATCTTCGGATGGACCACCGTCCAGATCAACATCAACTCGTCGCAGAACTACGGCAGGCCCGAGATCAGCTTCATGTTCAGGACGGACGTGGCCGCATACATCATCCCTCTGGTGAAGTACGGATCGGGCATACGCCAGGAGACCGCGGACACCGTATCCGAGACGGAGGAACCCGTTCCCGCACCAGAGGTGCCGGTGTTCTCCTTCACCTTCATGGACGCCCTGGTTTTCGGTATCGCCGGGAGCAGCACCTACAGCCTCGTCTCCGCCGCATTCTGGGGAGCGGTCTCGGTGATCACGTTCCTGAACGATGCGACGGCATCCCTGCTCACGATATTCATGTTCGTGTTCACGGGTCTGCTCCAGATCGTCACGACGATCATCAAGCACGCCAACTTCAGGGTCTACCGCAGCGGAACCACCATACGCATGGTGTACGGGCTGATCACCATCTATGAGACGGCGTTCGACGTCAGCAAGGTGAACGCCGTATGCGTCAAGAGGGCGTTCTTCCCCAGACTGTTCAAGAGGTGCTGCATTCAGGCCGAGGTCGTCGGCATCAACGCCGAGGCCAAGAGCGTCACCCCCAACGTCACCCTGCTGATCCCCGAGAGCAGGCTCGAGTACGCCATGAGGTTCATCTTCCCCGAGTTCATCACCGACTACGAGGTCACCAGACAGCCCAGGGACGGAGCGTATCCGACATTCAGCAAAGCGGCATGGTCGTCCCTGGCGTACGCCGGGATCACCGCTGCGATCGCATGGCTGCTCATACTCGACGGGGAGTTGGAGAGATCGCTTGTCATCATATCGGCAGCTGCCGTCGCGGCGACACTGGCGGTAGCATCGCTGGCACATGCGTATCTCGCCCTCGGCGCCCGCAGGATGGGCATGGGCGGGGAGATGTTCACCACCGTCAACGGCGTGCTCGATTCCAGCGAGCACATCATGCCCTACTCCAAGATGCAGATCGTCCGCAGCATACAGTCGCCCATGGCGAGGAAGCACGGCGTGGCCAAGATGCGCATCTCCCTGCTCACCGCATCCGGAGGCATCAAGATCCCCACCGGATTCTACCATACCGATGACGTCGAGAAGGTGGGGGAGACGGCGGTAGAACAGTCCGGAAGGGAGATACAGACCATCGAGGTCAGGAACGGGGAGACCGTCGTGGGATCATCTTGAACGGAAGGCGACGTTCATCGAGCGCGCCATGCGCTCGCACTCGTCCTCCTCCGCCTGCGATATGAATCCAGAGACGACGGATACCGTCACCCCCGGGATCCTCTCCCTGCACTCCTTTATGAAATCCAATATCGCGGGGAACGCGTCCTTCCCGAACCTGGACCTGCAGACCTCGTCGTAACGCTCCGCGTTGGGCGCGTTCAGCGAGATGGAGATGCGGTCGATCCTCCCGACCATCTCGGGGACGATGTCCCTTCCGTTTATCAGGGAGCCCAGACCGTTTGTGTTCAGCCTCACCCTCTTGTTGTACTTGGTGTGGATGTGCTCAGCGATCTTCATCATGTCGTCGAAGCGCTCGGTGGGCTCGCCGTAGCCGCAGAACACCACCTCGTCGTACTCCTTCATGTTCCACTTGTGGAACTCCCTGTACATCTCGTCGACCGTGGGCTCCTTCTCCAGCCACAGCGAATCGGCGGAACCGAGGCCGTCGGTGCCGTTGCGAACGCAGAAGACGCACCTGTTCGGACAGCGGTTGGTCATGTTGACGTAGAGCGAACCGCAGTACCTGTAGAGGATGTCACTCATCGGAGACGACCTCTTCTTCCTTGGCCTGCATCTTCCTGTCCTTCCTCTTGTTGAAGTACAGGCCTATGAAGAACAGCGCGACCACAATCGGTATGATGACCATCGAGCTGGCGGTGCCGAAGGGACCCGGGACCATCGCCAGGATCAGGAAGTCTATGACCGCCACCAGGAACGGTACGCCGAGGAGGCTGAACCTCCTGTAGAAGTCCTCCTTCCTCTTGCTGTTGGCATCCGCCAGCAGGCCACTGCCGACATCGTTCACGATGCGCTCGATGAACTTCAGGTTGAGTATGATAATCGCTGTGGGGATGGCGAGTACGAAGAAGTTGATCAACAGGAACAGTATGTACCCTAGATACTCCATGCCGACCATCCTGACGAGGAAGTCCTGACCCTCGGTGCTGAACTGCACGAACAGCACCTCGATGATGATTATCGCGAGCAGGCAGAAGTACGAACTGTGCATCTTCCTCTTTATGGACCCGCCGAACTTGTCCGACCCTATCTTGTCATAGACATCGGCACGCACCTGCAGTGCCAGATCCCCGAAGTTGGACACGGCCGCCACCTTCCTCCTGCCGAAGAAGTCTATGATCGGGAACATCGCCCTCGACGTTATCGGGACGATGACCATCGATATCAGCGCCGCTCCGATGACGGCGGTGTAGAACCCGTTGGATATCACGCCGTGCTTGAGGGCCTCCTCCGATATGATGAAAGCGAACTCGCCCATGGCGGTCATCGATATGGCGCAGGCGAAGCACTCCCAATAGGGGCGGTTGCCCAGGAAGTAGCCCAGGAAGACGGATGCCGTCTTGGAGAAGAAGAACACCAGGAATATGATGACGGCTAGTCCGATGTTGTCGATGAACCCGCCGACGGTGACCTTCATGCCTATCGATATGAAGAATATGGCCATGAACAGCTCCTTCATGGGCTCGATCTTCTCCCCCACCTCCTTGTGGAACTTGGACTGCGAGAGGATCACACCCATCAGGAACGCACCGATGGCCATCGACATCCCGATGATGACGGCCAGATAGGCCATCAGGAAACATAGTCCCACAGAGAGGACCAGAAGTACCTCTGCGGAGGTGTTCTCCCCCACCCAGTCGAGGAAGATCGGTACCACCTTCACGCCCACGAATATGCTCACGAGCATGAACACGACGATCTCCACTATCAGTATGACCATCTCGGTCATGTCCATGCTGGAACCCGCGAACAGCGGGGTGATCATCGACATTATGATGACCTGTCCGATGTCTTCAATGACGGTCACCAGGACCAGGGTCTCGATGGTCTTCTTGTCGATGCGCTCCTGCATCGACATGACCGCCAGCAGTACGGCGGTGGAGGATCCCGCGATAATCGCACCCAACGCGATGGATGCGGTTGATGAGTATCCCATCAGGGTCCCGGCGAAGTATCCGGCCATCATCATGATCGGCAGCTGGACGAGGGAAACGATGATCGCGAACCTCCCGTCCTGCTTGAGCTTCTTGAGGTTGAGCTCCATGCCTATGCAGTACATCAGCATGACCAGTCCGATGTCCGAGAGGATCTCGGTAATCTCCGCGCTGGATTCGGGGATCTCGAAGACGTTACATATGAGTATCCCCGCCAGCAGGTAACCTATGATCGGCGGCAGCTTCAGCTTGTTGAATACGATAGAACACAGCCCCGCCAACAGGATCAGGTAGGTCATGTTGATGAGGAACTCAAGCTCTTCCATGTCGATTCACTATCCCCTTATCGTTAAAATAAGTAGCGAACTCACTGTTTCCTGCGAACGCTCCATACCGCGATCAGGAAGAACACGGCGGTGACTGCCAGCACGTACAGGAGGCTCATCAGCACGGTGAACTCGGTGTCCCCGATGAACAGGTCGAACCCCATGTCCGTCCTGAACTCCGCGACCGTCTCCGCCGCCGCACCCTCCATGGAGTTGTCCATCGCCTCTCCGGCAAGGTACTTCCTGAACAGTGAGGACATCTGCGTCGCCGGGACGAAGACCGCCGAGGAACCGATCACCGACGGCATCGAACCGAAGGGGACGTAGATCCCGGTGATGAATCCGATGGCGACGCTCACGACGGTGTACATCCCGGAGAAGGCGCCGACGGTCCTTATGAAGGTGCTGATGGCGAACATTATCACCGAGCCGGACAGCGCCGCGGGTATGACCAACACTGCGGACATGATTGTGCCAGATACGCTGATCGGACATCCGGTCATGGCCATGTAGGCCACCGCTATGGCCAGGATCGCGTAGCTCATTATCAGCCCGACGATGAAGGTGCTGAGCACGTATCCCGCCGCCAGCTGATAGGGTCCCATGGGCGTAACTTTGAAGTCCGATACCTTGCCGTCGCTCCTGTCGGTGACCATGGTCTGCAACGCGCCCGCGCTGCACGTGACGGCGGTTATCCCCAATATGCCGGACAGCACCCAAGCGTCCACCAGGTGCCCCATGTCCCTGATCCCCTCGTTCCCCGATATTAGGGAGTCCCTGAGGAACAGGAGGTACAGCATCACGACGATGAGCGACGCCATCAGGGAGAAGAAGACCGCGCCCTTGTCCCTAAAGTACAGCAGGCAGCAGCGCTTTGCGAATGATACGACCGAACTCATTCCTCCGCCCCCGTGATCTCTATGAATGCCTCGTCCAGGGTACCGGAGCGTACCTCCAGCGACTCCATGCAGTCGCCCAGCGCGGTTATTATCGGGACGGAATCGGCTGTGCGTTTCAACGTTATGCGTAACGATCCCTTCTCCTCAGTATACGCCACGCCCATGGAATCCAGCTTGGATGCCGCAGACGAGGGGTCCCTGGGGACGAAGGTGAGGGTGTCGTGGCAGTGGGTGTCCCTCAGCTGCGCGGGTGTGCCGTGGGCGACTATCTCGCCCCTGTTGATTATGACTATGTCGTCAGCGTCGGCCGCCTCCTCCATGTAATGCGTCGTCAGGATCACGGTGATGCCCCTGGAACCGTTGAGACCGCGGATGAGGTCCCAGATGGAGCTGCGCGACATGGGGTCCAGACCGGTCGTGGGTTCGTCGAGTATCAACAATTTGGGGGAATGCACCATGGCGCGGGCGATGTCGGCGCGCCTGCGCTGACCTCCCGAGAGCTGGCCGTACCTGCGGTCGGCGAACTCCGTGCACCCCGTGGCCTCCAGCGTGGCGTCCACGGCGGATACGAGATCCTTACCCTTGAGACCGTACATCGAACCGCGTACCGAGACGTTCTCGCGCACAGTGAGCAGGGGATCCATCTTCGGGTCCTGGAACACCACGCCGATGTCCGGACGCGAGGATTCGGGATCCCTCCCGAACACTGAGACCGTGCCCGAATCCGCCCTGAGCATGGAGATGATGATACCTATGGTCGTGGACTTGCCCGCCCCGTTCGGACCGAGGAACGCGAAGAACGATCCCTCGGGCACGGAGAAGCTTATCCCCTTCACTGCTTCGAGCTCGCCGTAGCTCTTCCTGAGGTTGTCTACCGTGACGGCATCCATAGGATTCCCCATATCCTAGGGGGATTTAACGGTAACGTCTGACACATCCCTGACACCTTTTCACCCCCTTTCACACATCGCATGTCTGGCACTGTCGAATTCACAGGTAATCTGGCCCCCTAGACAACACTAAAATAGGGCAATTGTAATCTGTCCTAGGGGATGCAGATGCCGGATGACAGGATATATGATGCACTGTTGGAGCTAAGGGACACACTGAGAGCAGAGGGAAAGGAGAAGACGGGCCGCGCGCCGGTCATATGCAGCGACGAGACGCTGCAGGAGATCGCCGAGATGAAGCCCAAGACCCTCGACGACCTCGGGAGCATACAGGGCATAGGGAAGGTATTCCTTGAGAACTACGGGCAGAGGTTCCTAGACTGCATCAAGGAGAACGATGTCGGAGACATGTCCAGGATCAGGCAGATCGATGACGCCTGCTGCAACACCCTGAAGAAGCTGTCCCTGAAACTCGTCAACCTCAACGCGAAGAACATGCTCCTGTACTGCGGGAAGAAACAGCTGAAGAAGCTCGCCGATACCTACAGGCACGACCGCGACGTCCGCGAACTCATCTACGGGTCGGTTAAATCATTCGTGCTCTGCGATTCCAGGGGATGCAAGCCCGGCGACTACGAGCTCAGGATGTACAATGCGTCCAAGACCGTGGTCCGCGAGGCGGACAAGATCCTCAGGGACCAGGGTCACAACGACCTGTACCTCGCATACCCCTTCGTGATCGGCAAACTCGCGGGCGAGGACTTCGACGTCAGGGCACCGCTTGCGCTCATCCCCGTGAACGCCGACAAGACCGCCACGAAGATCACGCTCACCATAGACGGCTCCAGGGATGCCCTGTTCAACAACACCCTGCTGCTGGCATATTACAAGTTCAATCAGATGGACAAGCCCCTTCCCGAGGACGACATGGACAATACCAGGAAGGAGGTGTTCCTCCAGAACATCCTCAACCACTTCGAGGACAACGGGTTGGAGATCTCGCTCAACGAGAAGTACCCGTGGGGCCCGTTCCAGGATTACAACAAGACCGACTTCCCCTCCTTCGGCAGCGGTGAGCTGTTCATCGAGCATGCGGCAGCGCTCGGCGTGTTCTCCACCTGCTCCAACTCCATACAGAGGGACTTCGACACCATGGTCGCCACCCGCGAGGCCAACGACCTGCTCCTCGACCTGATAAGAGGATATGACGAGCAGAGCGACTTCTACGCCGAGTCGTTCGCGGGCGTGCAGGAGATCAAGACCAGCGTGGACGACATCCCCGAGAAGGAGCTGCTCTACATCAACGACCTGAACAGCGCCCAGGAGAAGGTGCTGTACATGATGAAGAACCACGACGAGCTGGTCATCCAGGGTCCGCCCGGGACAGGTAAGAGCCAGACCATCGCATCGCTCATCACCGAGTTCGTCAACGACGGCAAGACCGTGCTCATGGTATCGGAGAAGAGGACGGCTCTGGATGTCGTATATTCAAGATTGGGCAATCTCTCCAAATACTCACTGCTGATAGACGACGTCGGGAACAAGCAGTCGTTCTACGAGCAGATGGGCAGGATGATGGACTCCCGCCCGCTGAGCAACGGGGACACGAAGAAGATCGAGGAGCTCAACCGCGCCATCGACGCCAACATATCGAGGCTCAAGGAGATATCCTCGAAGATCTACTCCACGGATTCCAAGGGATTCTCGCAGTACGAACTGTATTCGGAATGCACCATGGATATGTCGCAGCCCGAGTACAAGAACCTCTCCATGGAGACGGCAAACAAGTCCTCGTGCCTGCCCAACCTGCACTACGACGAGCTTGTGAGGATACACAACGACTTCCGCAACCCCATGCTCTACAACCAGATCTCCAGGTTCGAGGAGATAAACAAGAGGCATCCGTACGTTGCAGGCATACCCGGAGGGTACTCCGAACTGGAGCTCACCAACATAAGGCCCCACCTCGAAGCGGGTATCAACGCCGTCGACGAGTACAACGCCAAGGGATTCTTCGGCAGGCTGTTCGGCAAGGGCAAGATGAGGAAGCAGGTGCTCGATGCGGCATCCATCGACTTCGATGCCGCCACCGCGCAGAAGGTGGCCGAGCGCATCCTGATGAATGACATCTCGCCCGTGATGGATTCCATCGACTGCTACGACGAGTACCAATCGCTGAAGCCCGTCTACGACGGCTTCGGACCCAACAGCAGGGAGTACATGAGGGTCATGGATACCATCCCCGAACTGGTGGGCGACAGGAACGACTTCCTTTACAACAACATATTATACTGGCACATAAAGAAGTTCGAGTCCCAGAACCGCGACGCGTTCAAGTGCATCGACGACTTCGACTCCATCCTCAGGGAACTGTCGGAGAGCATGCAGGCCAAGAGGAGGGCGGTGCAGGCGCTGACCGAGACGAACCTCGCCTATAACATATCCAAGATAAAGAGCAGCAAGAGATACAAGGAGTTCGACCACGAGCTCAACACCTCCAAGAGGAAATGGCCGGTGAACAAGTTCATCAGGAGGTTCAGGACGATCCTCTTCGACAGCGTCAAGGTGTGGATGATGACCCCCGAGGTCGTGTCCGAGATCCTGCCCCTTGCGACAGGCATGTTCGACCTCCTCATATTCGACGAGGCGTCGCAGATGTTCGTGGAGAAGGGGCTCCCGTCCATGTACAGGGCGAAGAAGGTCGTGGTCGCTGGCGACCACAAGCAGCTCCGTCCCAACAACCTGTTCAGCGGGAGGATAGACCTCGAGGAATCAGACGTGGAGGAGACCGATGTCAGCGCGGCACTGGAGGAGGAGAGTCTCCTCGACCTCGCGAGGGCGAAGTTCAACGACGTCCTGCTCAACTTCCACTACCGCTCCAAGTACGAGGAGCTCATCGCTTTCTCCAACCACGCGTTCTATGACGGCAGGCTCTACGTGTCGCCAAATGCCGTCATACCTGAGGAACCCCCGATCACCGTCCACATGACTCCAGAGGCCAGATGGATCGACAGGACCAACCGCGACGAGGCGGTGAAGGTCGTGGAGCTGATCACCGACATTCTGAAGAACAGGCGTGAGGGGGAGACCATCGGCGTCATCACATTCAACTCCGACCAGAGGGACCTCATAGAGGACCTGCTGGACGATGCGTGCAAGGACGACCAGAGGTTCTCCGCCACACTCGAGGCGGAAAGGAACCGCAGAAACGAGGACGGCGAGGACATCGGACTGTTCGTGAAGAACATCGAGAACGTCCAGGGCGACGAGAGGGACATCATCATCTTCTCCATCGGATACGCCAAGGGTCCCAACGGTAGACTCGTACAGAGATTCGGCTGGCTGAACCAGAAGGGCGGTGAGAACAGGCTCAACGTGGCCATCAGCCGCGCCAAGAAGAAGATACACGTAGTGCTCTCCTTCGAGCCGGAGGACCTGCAGGTCGATTCCGCCAAGAACGACGGTCCGAAGATCCTCAAGAAGTACCTCAGGTATGCCAAGGCGGTGAGCGACGGCAACGAGGACCTTGCCAAGGAGATACTCATGTCTCTGCACGACGGACCTTCCGACGGATCGGTGGACTGGTTCGACAGCCCCTTCGAGCAGCAGGTCTGCGAGGCGCTCAGGGCGAAGGGATACGACGTCCGCACGCAGATAGGCGTCGGGGGCTACAGGATAGATATGGCGGTGGTCAAGGACGGGCGCTACGCGCTCGGTATCGAGTGCGACGGCAAGCTGTACCACAGCTCCGCATCCGCCAGGGACAGGGACTACCACAGACAGAAGTACCTCGAGTCCAGAGGGTGGAAGGTCCACAGGATCTGGAGCTCCAACTGGTGGAACAACCCGTTGGGCGAGATCGAGAAGATCGCCTACCTGGTGGACTCCGCCTGACCCTAAGGCACAGGCGTGCCATTCTCTTTTTTAATTTTTGTTCGGGTGCTTTGCCGTTCTTGTAATTTTATATTTGCACCAATAAGTATAATATATTATACTTTTTGGAGTAAATACAGTAAACCACTAAATCCACATCTAATGCAGTTACGACTCTGCCGCTTGCTCCTCTCCCCCCCATCGATTATTTAATCATAGCGCTATATTTTCAATATATACACTAGAAAGTATTATTATACAATACTAACATGTGCAAATATGATAGTTAAAGCAGAGGACCTTATCAAAGAACTGTCCTCGAGCTATTCCAATCCCAAATGCAAGATCGGCAGGATGGTGAAGGAAGGGAAGTACACCCCCATCATCAGAGGACTTTATGAAACGGATCCGGATACGGAAGGGCACCTGCTCGCATCCGAGATCTACGGTCCCTCATACCTGTCCTTCGAGTACGCCCTCGGAGTACATGGTCTGATAATGCCCAGAGACAGAACATACACCTCCGCCACCTGCAACAAGCACCGTACCAAACTGTTCGAGACGCCGTTCGGAACCTATACCTACCGCGATGTGCCAGCATCGGTATTCGGACTGGAGGTGGACATGATAGACGACGGGGAGTACACCTACTCGATCGCCAACCCGGAGAAGGCACTCTGCGACATGCTCTACACCCTCCCTCCCGTACGCAACAGGGCGGAGATGGAGCACCTCCTGCTCGATATCGTATGCGTGGACAAGTACAAGCTGCCGGAGATGGACCTCCGGACCGTAACGTTCCTCTCCGAAAGGTATCATTGCACCAACGTGAAGCTGCTGAGATCGTATCTCGCAAGCGACTGAGAAAGCGTAAAGGGTTGAGGGTAAGGGGTTTCTCGAGTGATCGGATCACTCGGAGATTGCGGACGAGGGGCACTCGTCGACACATGCACCGCACTCGACGCACTTCGATGCATCGATGACAGCGACATCGTCGACGGTGATTGCATCCTGGGGGCAAGCATCTGCGCATGCTCCGCATGCGACACACTCAGACTCGTTAATTGTAGGCATTTTGATTCCTCGGACTGAGGACCTTTTCGTAGATATTTAACAGTTATCCGCGACTTAGGTTTTCCGAATTTTATTATATAAAATATAGTCGTGACATACAGAATTCTGGGTCTTTCGTAATCCCCCTTATATACTCCGAACAGCCATAACCGCCCTATGAATGACGATATCCCGGAAACGTCATCGTTA
Source organism: Candidatus Methanomethylophilaceae archaeon (assembly GCA_017395275.1). GTDB lineage: Archaea > Thermoplasmatota > Thermoplasmata > Methanomassiliicoccales > Methanomethylophilaceae > SIG5. The sequence continues at coordinate 10,831 of JAFPVN010000030.1, forward strand.
AGCGATTATTCGCTCTCGGTCAGGAACCTGACCAAGAGATACAAAGCATTCACCGCCGTGGACAACCTGTCCCTGGACGTCAAGAAAGGAGAGTTCATGGGCCTTCTAGGACCCAACGGTGCGGGCAAGAGCACCACTCTCAAGGCCATCACCGGCCTGCTGACACCAACCAGCGGGGAGATCTACGTCAACGGCGTCGATGCGAGGAAGCACAGGAAGGCAATGAGGCACGTCGGATGCGTCATCGAGACACCCGAATGCTACCACAACTTCACCCCCACCGAGATGATGACCTACGTGGGTCACGTCCACGGCCTCTCCAACAGGGAGATCAAGATCCGTGCTAGGGACGTACTCGAAGAGGTGCGCATGTGGTCATGGCGTGACAAGAACGTCGGTTCATTCTCCAAGGGGATGAGACAGAGGGTCGCATTGGCTGCCGCGATGCTTCCCAATCCCGATCTGATCATCCTCGACGAGCCCACTTCCGGACTGGACCCGAGGGGTATGATCGAGATCAGGAGGACGCTCAACGCCCTCAAGGGACGCGGAATGTCCCTGCTGATCAGCACACACATCCTGAAGGAGGTCTCCGAGATGTGCACCTCGATGACCATGATCAACCACGGGAAGCAGGTCATCAGCGGTGACGTCAACACACTTGTCCACAATCTGGCGCAGAACGAGAACTCCGTCAGCATCGAGCTGAGGATGCTCGGCAACATGACCGACACCTTCATCCGCGACATGACCGCGATGGCGGGAGTCTCCAACCTTGAAAGGACAGGAGAGAGGTCGGTCAAGTTCGGATTCGTCGGAACGGACGATCAGCAGGCGGACATAGTGGATCTCGTGTACGCGCACAAGATGAGGCTCCTATGCATGAACGAGACCGGAGCGGATCTGGAATCGCTTTACATGAAACTCACCGATGAATCGGAGGTGAACATCAGATGAGCAAACGCGAGGCCAAAGCCCAGAGGAAGATGGCCAAGAAGTACTCCACCAGCACCACCGACTCCTACGACGAATCCTCGAGGACCATCACTGATGAGGAGGCACACAGGAACGTCTCCTACGAACTGCCGTCCAAGCTCAGGCAGATCAAGGAGTGCTTCATGATTCAAATGAAGAGGTACACCAGGCAGAAGATCATGTGGTTCGCTGCCGTCCTGCTCATACTCATCCCGGTCATATTCTTCACATTCGAGAATGTGCCAGTGTTGAAAACCATGCTGCCTTCGACGGAAGTCACCAACATCTATATCGTCTCACTCCTGATGTTCATGCCGTTGATCGTTCCCCTGCTGTGTGCCATCGCCTGCGGTTCGATGCTATCTCAGGAATTCAACGAACGCACGGTATATCTGTCGCTCCCTCTTCCGATGAGCCGTTCGGCATTCTTCATCGGTAAGTTCCTGGCCGCACTCGCGCTCATCGAAGGGGTGGTGTTTGCCGCATACGGGATCTGCATGATCCTCGCCATGTCGGTGACTACAAGGACATACACGCTGGAGATCGTTGGCTCACTCGTGATAATGGTGGCCTACGTGTTCTTCTGCTGTGCGGTCACTTACGCGATGAGCACAAAGCTCAGGAGGGGGAGCACGATGTTCCCGTTCATATTCCTGTTCGCACTGTTGCCGCTGGTGGGCGTCGTAGTCGCATTCATCGAAAAGACAGGTACCATCGTCGATATCATGTCCTACCTGCCCTGTTTCGCTCCGGATGCCGCGATGCTGTCCCTAGGGAACAATGCGCCCATCTCGGTGATGGGTGTGTCCAAGGTGATGTTCGCGGGTCTGACATTCTCTCCGGGATCGTCCACAGTCCTGATGACGCTGATTCCGATCGCCATCGGGGTCGTCATGCTGATACTTGGTAAACGCGCAGTAAAGAGGAGGGATATGTGATGAACGCAAGGACGAAAATGATTCTGGCCTTGGGAATTACGGCAACTATGCTGGCCGTAGTATTCGCAGCTGTGCCGGGAGATGACTCAGAAGCCGCCCCTGGACCCAGCATAACCACACATCCATACTATTCGAATTGCAGCACATTCGTGTCGAACGGGCCCATCACATATACGGGCTCCGGTAGCGGAAACACATACTACTTCACAGAGGACCCCACGTCTGACATCCACAGGGTGATGAGGTGCGAGATGGCATTCAACGATCTTCAGACCGTGTCTCCCGTCAACGGAAACGATTACTGGGTCATGAGATACACGTACAATACGTCACTCACAGGCTACACACGTCTTATTGATGATGTGCCTCTGGTTTTCCTTGACAAAGGCACTTGGACTGTAAATGTTGTCAGCGTCTCGTGGAGTGCATCTAATGTCTATTTCTCGAGCAATAACACCTCGCAGTTCATCCCGCTCACGGACGGACATGGTTCTTCTGAACAGTTCAACATAGATAGGCCTCTAGCATACACCTTCAGCACAGGTGATAACTCCACGCCCTGGTACGCCCAGACCGTGACGTACAGCACAGACCCTGTATCCTCCAAGACGCCGGCACCGGCATACACCGGAACGGCCAAGCTGCTGTCGGACTACCATTGGAAGAAATACACGACCACTGCAACCTTCACAGGCGAAGTCCAGAATTCGAATTACATCATGTTCGAAAAGGACAGCGCGGAAGAGACCGCCTTCATAAACAATATCGTAAATCTCAACAAATACGATGGGTCAGCGTATGCGAACAACCCCATAACGGTCGATTCCAAACAGGTGGTCCTGTATGCATGCGAGAAGATCAGCAATTGGTCTAGCTCCGTGCCGAGCATCTATCTGGGTGTTGATTCGGGTTCAGGGTACGTCTACAACAACTATAACGTTACAACAACAGAGGTACCCACTGGAACGGAAGTGAATTCCAAGATAACCGTTAATCCGCAATTCTCCATCGCCGTCCAGTTCGATACATCACGGATACAGTACGTCAAAATGACCCAGTCCAGCGGAGGCTACAGC
>JAFPVN010000031.1 GCA_017395275.1 Candidatus Methanomethylophilaceae archaeon
AGTTCAGCATAGGGATCGTGCACTGTGACGTGGACGGCGACGACAGGAGCCCGTACTCCCCCTGCAGGTCCGCCGAGATGGGCGGCAAGGGCATAGACTACTGGGCATGCGGCCACAGGCACACCGCCCAGATAATCTCCAAGGACCCGTACATCGTGTACCCCGGGATAACCCAGGGGAGGAACGTCCGCGAGACCGGGGAGAAGGGCGCGTTCATAGTCACCGTCGCCGACAAGAAGGTGGTCAGGGTAGAGTTCTTCGAGACCGCCCAGATCATGTGGAAGGACGTGGACGTGCAGATCGGCACGGGTACGACCGTACAGCAGCTTCTGGACGACATCAAATCGAAATGCCGCCCCGGTTCGTTCATACGCGTGAGGATAACCGGGACCGGGAAGCTGGATTCCTTCCTGCGCACCAACGCGGAGCCCAAGAGGGAGGGCGACCTCCGTGCCGACGAGTCCTTCCAGTCGATGATCGAGGCGCACACCGAATGCAAGTGCGCCTCCCTGGAGATACACACGTCCCCGGATCTGGATTTCAAGAAGAGGGCGGAGTCGGGAGACTTCGTCTCCGCCGTCATAGATTACGGTTTCAGCCTCGAGAGCGCCTCCCGCGAGGAGCTCATAGGCATGATATGCGAGACTCCCGCCATCAACAAGACGCTGCGCCAGAACTTCGAGGCCATGTCCTCCGACGCGCCCAGGGAGATCGTCGACGACGCAGTCAAGCTGATAGTTGCGAAGATGGGGGCGGCCAGATGAGGATAAGGCGCGTGAAGATAGACTCCTTCGGGGCGGTGAACGGCTACTACAACGAGTTCACCGACGACAACTTCACGCTGGTCTACGGCGACAACGAGGCCGGGAAGACCACCATAAGCGAGTTCATCCGCGGCACCCTGTTCAACGGCAAGAATGCCAAGTATCCCGCCCAGAAGAGGACCGACAGCGGTTACGTGCAGGTGGAGATGGAGAACGGCGAGACCAGGACCGTCATGAGGGAGGGGAGGAGAGTCTACGAGAAGAACAGCATGACCCTGCCGTCCGACGAGCTCAAGATGGATCCCGACACCTACCGTTCACTGTTCTCGTTCGACATAGAGCAGATCAGCGACGACCGCATGATCACCAACGGCGACTTCAGGAGGAAGTTCCTCACCGTGCCCGGAGGGGAGCACGTACCCGAGGTCTCCGAATCCATCAAGAACGCGATGTCAGTCCTGTCCTCCAGGGAGAAGCTGACCGACTCCAGGGAGCTGGGGAGGCTCAGGAAGAAGTGCAGGGAGGCCGAGGAGCGCATAGCCCAGTGCAACGAGCGCACCGAGGGATACAACGACCTCATCCTGCGCAAGGAGAAGCTCGGTAGGGAACTGGACAACGCCCGCCTGCTCCAGGACAAGGAGGCGTTCGAGAAGAACAAGGCCTTCATGTTCGAATCCATGAAGGAGAACACCCAGAAGCTGGAGGACCTCAGGAAGAGGAGGGAGGAGATCGCCTTCGCGGACGCCCTCACGGACGAGGACATCAGGCTCTACGACGAGCTCAGGGCGAGGCTGGTCACGCTGGACGGGCTGATCGAGTCCGGTGCCACGGACGAGAACGACGAGGGCGAGATGTCCGCGAAGGAGGTCCGTTCCATCATGGCCATGTCGGACCAGATCGACGAGGTCTGGTCGTCCAGGGCCCGCATGGAGATCCTGGAGGGCGCCATATCCGACATACACGCATCGCTGGAGAAGGACTCCGCCAGGATCGCCGAGGTCAGCCACGAGGTCGGCCTGCCGGAGGAGAACCTGGAGAGGATGGCCACCGACCCCGAGGTCAGGGAGGTGCTGCGGAACCCGGACAACAGGAAGACCGTCTCCCAGAAGACGGTGAAGTGGTTCTCCGCCCGCAGGAGATGGGTCTACTCCGTGCTGGGACTCGGAGGGGCCGCCGCTTCCTATTGGTACGGGTACGAATGGGCGGTCATACCCCTCGTCACATTGGTATTCATAGTCAACATCATACCCTCGCTGATCGAGGGATTCTGCCGCGTGGACAACATCGACTGGCCCCTCTGGCTCGAGTCGAAGGGATTCTCCGGGGTTACCTCCGTCCAGGAGGCGTCGGACATCTTCGCCAGGGTGGAGCCGATAGTGTACGTGATAGAGCGCAGGATGCTCTCCCGCGAGAGGTACGAATCCTTCCAGAACGAGATGCAGCGCCTGTCGGCACGGGCACGCGAGGTGGCCTCCAGCATGAAGATCGGCACCGGTTCGGTGTTCAGGGACATCAACGAGATGCACCGCATGCACATCAAGGCCAAGGAGATGTCCGAGGCGTTCTCGGAATCGGACGGACTGACGGAGAAGAGGGCGTCCGTGGCCAAAGAGCTGGACGACCTCGTCGCCAAATACGGTTCGGAATCCGAGTTCGTGGACACCAGGATCGCCCGCGACGAGCTGAAGTCGCTGGATATACGCATAAAGGAGCTGGAGGGCGCCCTCGCGTCCGCCCAGGAGCTCTCCACCGACGTCCTCAGGAAGACCATCGACGACGTCGTGATACCACAGGGCGAGAAGGTGGACCCCGACAAGCTGGTCGAGGAGATCAACATGAAGATCGGGGAGGTCACCACCGAGATGAGGCACATCGTCAACGACGACGAGCTCAGCGAGTGCCTCGTCGAGAAGGGTACCGCGGAGAAGGAGTTCAACGTCGCCCTCCGCCAGTGGGCGGTGTACGCGATCGCCGACCACATAATCGGCGAATGCTGCGACAGGTTCTACTCCGAGCTGCAGCCCACCGTGGTGAAGACGGCGAACAGGTACCTCGACCTCATGACCAACGGCAGGTACAGGCTGGGATCGGATCCCAGGGACTCCTCGCTGTTCATCGAGGACATCAGGAAGGACTCCAAGCACGTAGGCGAGTGGAGCAGCGGCCTCAGCGACCAGGTGTACCTGTCGGTGAAGATGGCCATAGCCAAGGAGATGGGCACCGAGAGGCTCCCGCTGGTGATAGACGACATCCTGATCAGGTTCGACAGCAGGAGGAAGCAGGGGGCATGCCGCGCCCTGATGGAGTTCGCCGAGGACCAGCAGGTCATCATGTTCACATGCGACAGTTCGCTGTATTCGATGTTCAAGCTCGAGGGCAAAATAAACTACATCGAGCTCCACTGATCATCCCCTTATCAGGACATCGACGGTGCATCCCAGTGCCTTCGCCAGACCGTACAGCGTGTCTCCCTGGGCCTTGCACAGCTCCACGGTACCCTGCTCGTACGCCCTTATGGACCTTATCGGGACCCCGGACATCAGGGCCAGGTCGCTTTGGCTCATGCCCCTTTCCTCCCTCAGCCTCTTGAGCAGGGCCACGGGATGCAGCGTATCCACGGCGAGCGTGACGGCTGCCATCATGTCCTCGCGGTAGGTGCGGTACATCGACATCATCCTCGAAGCGGGGACGGCGTCGAATAGCTCCCTGAACGTGCACCCGCAGTACCACTGCGCGTACGCAGCCACCGCACCCGTCCATGCGGCGTCGCTCATCTCAGGCGGAGGGGAGTACTCGTCGGGCTCACGAAGGGATATCCTGCGGAACATCTCCTGCGGGGACATACCGGCCAGATACACGGGCGCGCCCTTCTCTATGCCGCGTGCCACGGCGGAGGTGGAGAACAGCACGGAGAAGTCGTCGAGGTCGGCGTCCTCGCTGTACGCGGCAAGATCGAACAGCGACCCCAAGTTCCTGATCACCGTGCTCAGATAGGCCTCACTGTATGCGCGGATCATCCCTCTTCACCCTCCCGAGGACCAGGTCCTCCATCATGATGTCGTATTCGTCGATCGATTCGCGCACCCCTCTTCCGAGGTATGCGGACCTTGCCCGCAGGTCCCTCTCGCATCTCCTCCTGAAGCATGCCTCCGCATCCACGGGGCTGCTGGCGAGGTAGCGGAGCCTGGATATGGCCTTTTCCGATATCAGCACGAACTGCTCCCCGTCCCTGCTGCGGTCGAGGGATGAAGCAAGTCTGCCCAGCGACACCGCGCTGTTGATGAAGTCCGTGGCGAAGGAGAAGTACGAATCGTCACCTCTGAACCCCCTGATGGCGTCGTAGCCGCCGACATCCGGGAGATACGAGTCCGCAAGGAAGCCGATGGCGCGGACGGAGGATTCGGAATCGGTCCTGAACGTGCGGTTCGCCGCCAGCAGACCTAGCCAGCTCATCACAGGGGTACCGGTCTTTCTGAGATCGAGTATCCTCAGTCCCCTGGTGTCGAGTTCGTATTCGTTCACATATCCGCCGGTCCCGTCGGGACTTGCCCATTCCTCGGCCATGGATAGGTTCTGGGTGCAGTAGAATCCGTTGCCGAAATCGCGGTGCGGGGATCCCATCCCGTGCCGCGGTCTGCCCACTATGTTGGGCGCCCCGTGGTACAGCAGGATGGTCTTTGACATAGCGGTTTTATGACATTTAAATGTTATAAAAATTGCTGTTTCACATCTCACGATCCGTCCCGGAATCAGTGATAATCGACGGTTTCCGTATGAAATACCTTTAAAAACGCTTTATAAACTGTTCAGCGTTCCTAAACCTTTATATCAGAAATGTATGATAACATGTCGAGGGAATCGTAACTATCTCCCTTGATTCACTGATCACCATCACAATCACATAAAGGCCCGAAGTGCCTTGGTCCAATGACCGCAGATATGCGGGTTTCGCTGAAAGCGACACCACCTCAAAGGGATGGGACCTATAGGGGAAAGCATAGGGCTCCGCAGCCGGTACGGCAGGAGCCAGGAAGGATCTACGGAGATAGTTCATCCGATTTTCTCGACCCAAGCAAGGAAGGGTAGAAATGAACAACATAGATCCCAACGCAACAAAGTATCTCGTTAAAGCTAAGATAGTCGCAGACGGCGTCGTCGAGAAGCCCGACGTCATCGGCGCGGTATTCGGACAGACCGAGGGACTCCTCGGGGACGATCTGGACCTCAGGGACCTCCAGAAGTCCGGAAGGATCGGACGCATAGAGGTCGAGGTCACATCTAAGGCCGGGAAGTCCGAGGGTATCGTATATATCTCCTCGAGTCTCGACCAGGTCGAGACCGCGATCATCGCATCCGCACTGGAGACCGTCGACCGCGTCGGACCCTGCAAGGCCAGCATCAAGGTCCTCGGCATCGAGGATGTCCGCGTGACCAAGAGGGAGGTCGTCATCGAGAGGGCAAAGGAGCTCCTCGCCGACCTCATGAAGCAGAGCAAGGGAACCGGATCCGACATCACCGACCTCATCAGGCAGAGCATACAGGTCGAGGGAATCACCTCCTACGGACCCGACCGCTGCCCCGCAGGACCCAACGTGGAGAACTCCGAGGCGATCATCATCGTCGAGGGAAGGTCCGACGTGCTCAACCTGCTCAAGGCAGGAATCAAGAACGCTATCGCAGTCGAGGGGACCAACATCCCCGAGACCGTCCAGAACCTCTCCAAGGAGAAGGTCACCACCGCATTCGTCGACGGTGACAGGGGAGGAGAGCTCATCCTCAGGGAGCTCTTCCAGGTCGCTGACATCGACTTCGTCGCCAGGGCACCCCGTGCACACGAGGTCGAGGAGCTCTCCGCGAAGCAGCTCGTCAAGTGCCTCCGCAACAAGATCCCCGGAGACCAGTACATGGAGATGAACGGCTTCGTCCAGCAACAGGATTCCGACGAGCCGGAGGAGAGGCCCGCACGCCGCGAGAGGCGCGCGGAGCCCGAGTCCGAGGAACCCCGCCGCGAGAGGAGGTCCAGGCGCGAGCACGGCTCCAGGGATGAGGATGAGCCCAGGAGGGAGCGCTCCCTCAGGGGCGGAGACGACGAGGAGTCGCCCCGCCGCGACAGGAAGAGCAGGTACAACACCGACGCTTCCGACAGGTTCAGAAAGAAGGACGTCGAGGCACTCCCCGAGGCACCCGCAGTGGATGCGCTCCCCGAGGCACCCGCCGTCGACCTCATCGCAGAGCCCGCAGCCGAGTCCGAGGACGAGGAGGAGGCCCCCAGGAGAAGGAAGGCCAGGGACGACTCCGAGAAGCCCAAGAGGGAGCCCCGCGGAAAGAAACCCGCAGTGGAGAAGATCCTCTCCGAGGAGCAGATCATCTACCGCGACCTGCTCCGCGACCTCGCCTCGACCCACAACGCCAAGGTGCTCTCGTCCGACAACACCGTGATCAACGAGCTGCCCGTCAAGAGCCTCGTGGACACCCTCAGGGTGAACGCAGAGGGCGTAGCGGCAATCGTGTTCGACGGAATCATCTCCCAGAGGATCGTGGATGTCGCTTCCGAGAAGAACATCCCCGTCGTCGTCGGAGTCAAGAAGGGCAATATCCCCAAGATGCCCGCTGACCTCACACTCTGGACAAAGGAAGACCTCAACTGATGACAGAGAAGGTAGCAGTCAAGACCTGGTCGGACGTGGAGAACCTGACCAGTACGGCCGAGATCGAGATCCCGGCCAATCCCCTCGACAGGGTCCTCGGACAGGAGGAGGCCATCGAGCTCGCCAAGATCGCGGCCCGTCAGAGGAGGCATCTCCTGCTCGTCGGACCTCCGGGTACCGGTAAGTCGATGATCGCACGCGCGATCTCGATGCAGCTCCCCAAACCCAAGACCGAGATCCGCGTGGCCAACAACCCCGAGAATCCCGAGAGGCCCTTCCTTCAGGTAGTGGAGGAGGAGAGGGTGCTCAAGGAGAACGAGTACAAATCGAGCGCAGCCGGAAAGCTCATAGAGCCCGACCGCGCCCCCAACAACGTGGCCGAGAAGCTCGGATACAGGTGCAGGGGATGCGGACAGTACTCCACCCCCGCCGACCGCACGTGCCCGTTCTGCGGCAAGTCCAAGATCGAGCAGGTGCAGGCGATGAACATCAACGACGTCTTCGCCAACATAGGCACCGTCCTGGAGTCCATGCCCGGAATGGGCGGGAAGCCGAAGGACAGGGTCGTCACCACCAGGATGCTGGCGGACGGAGCGGAGGAGACCGTCGTGTTCGAATCCGCAGGCGACAAGATCCGCATGCTGGACCAGAAGGCCATGGAGAAGAGGAGGGAGCTCGAGAAGAACTCCAACCAGAAGGTACTGGTCAAACTGGACCGTTCGCCCTTCGTCCTCGCCACCGGAGCATCGGAGACCGAACTCCTCGGCGACGTGAGGCACGACCCCTACGGCGGACACGCCCAGCTGGGTTCCCCGGCATACGAGCGCGTCGTGGCGGGTTCGATCCACGAGGCGCACGAGGGCGTGCTGTTCGTCGACGAGATATCCCATCTCGGCAACCTGCAGAGGTTCATACTCACAGCGATGCAGGACAAGAAGTTCCCGATCATGGGACGCAACCCGCAGAGCGCGGGAGCCAGCGTCAAGGTCGAGGACGTGCCCTGCGACTTCATCCTGGTGGCCGCATGCAACATCCAGGACCTGGAGAACATCCTCTCGCCCCTAAGATCGAGGATAATCGGAGGAGGTTACGAGGTTCTCGTCGACGTGTCGATGCCCGACACCCCCGAGAACAGGGCAAGGTATGCCCAGTTCGTCGCGCAGGAAGTGGTCATGGACGGTCACATACCCCACGCCACCATCGGCGCGGTCCAGATGATCATCGCAGAGGGAAGGTCGCGTGCGAAGTCCGACGGCCAGCTCAACTCCCTGACGCTCAGGCTTAGGGAGCTGGGAGGATTGATCAGGGCTGCAGGTGACATCGCCGTCATGGAGGAGTCCGAGTTCATAACCGAGGACCACATCAAGCGTGCCCTCAAGAGATCGAAGCCCGCAGAGGATCAGATCCGCGAC
>JAFPVN010000032.1 GCA_017395275.1 Candidatus Methanomethylophilaceae archaeon
ACTCATAATGTGCCAGCTTATGACGACCACTCACATAATCGAGGTGTTCGTCCATGAGGACGAGGCCAAGGACGAGAGGGAATTGGAGTTCCTCGCCGACAGCAGGGCGAGGGAGCACGCAGTCAACGTTTACGACCTGCTGTTCCGCCCGGAGTCGCTCACGAAGCGCGCGGGAACGGGACTGAGGCAGGGATTCAAGGACGCAGGTCCCGTAAGACAGAGGAAGTGAAGAAATGAGAAGATACAAGTTGGGAATGGTTGCCGCGGAGTTCAACTTCGAGGTCACATCGCTCATGATCGAGAGAGCAAAGGCGGAGGCGGAGTTCCTCGAGGTCGACATCGCAAGGACCATCATGGTCCCTGGTGTCTTCGAGATGCCCCTCGCCATCAAGACCCTCCTGAAGGACCCCGAGATTGACGCCGTCATAACGATCGGTGCAGTCATCGAGGGAGAGACCGACCACGACCAGATCGTCGTCGGCCAGGCATCGAGGAGGATCATGGACCTGTCCACCGAGTTCGACAAGCCCGTCGCGTTCGGAGTCACCGGACCCGGCATGACCGAGCTCCAGGCCATTGACAGGATCGAGAAGGGCCGCGACGTCGTCGACACGGCGGTCAAGATGCTCAAGAGACTCGGGAACTGAGGGCCTTCGGGGCCCTCCCCTTAACATTTTTTGTGATTTTCGAACTTTATCCGACGGATGTATTCACGCATTACCTACCATACCTATACCCCCATAGGTATGATTAAATACGTCCGCGATTCTTCACATACGATGTCGGCAGAGGTATTGGCTGACCGTATCGAGGGCGCCATGGGGATCGGAGGATGGAGACGCGATGCCGTATTCATCATCGTCTCCGCGCTCTCGCTGCTGTTCAGTTTCCTCGGTTTCGACATATTCGGACTGGATCCCGCATGGATCGCCGTGATCCTCTGCGGCATCCCTATCTCGGTGGATGCCATCGTAGGGCTCCTTCTGAGGCATGATATCAAGGCCGATGTCATCGTTTTCATCGCGCTGGTAGCGGCATTGTACATCGGCGACATATTCACCGCCGGAGAGGTCGCTGCCATCATGCAGATTGGCGGACTCCTGGAGGATCTGACTGCAGAGAGGTCCAGGAAGGACATCGACAGGCTGATGCGTCTCGCACCGGTGACCGCATGCCGTATCGACGGGGACACGGAATCCGTTATACCGGCATCTTCCGTGAGGATCGGCGATATGCTGAGGGTACGTCCCGGGGAGACGGTCCCCGCCGACGGGAGGATCGTCTCTGGGGAGACGAGCATAGACAACTCTTCCGTCACAGGCGAATCCGTGCCGGTCGACCGTATCCCGGGGGACGAGGTTTTCTCGGGCACCATCAATCTCTTCGGTGCATTCGATATGAGAGCGGAGAGGGACGGCGGCGACGGTTTCATCCAGCGCATGGCGAGGATGATGGAATCCGCCGATGCGGGGAAATCGAAGGTTGTCGGAATCGCCGACAGATGGGCCGGCTGGATAGTCTTTGCAGTGATGGCGATCGCATTGGCAGTCTATCTCCTCACGGACGACATCATCAGGACCGTAGCGGTGCTGGTGGTTTTCTGTCCCTGCGCCTTCGTCCTCGCGACGCCCACTGCCATTGTGGCGGCGATAGGTAATGCGTCGCGCCACGGTTTCCTCGTGCGGGACGGGGGATCACTAGAGCGTCTGGCCGATGTCAATAAGGTGTTCTTCGACAAGACTGGAACCCTCACGTACGGGAAGCTGACCGTGGTGTCGGTGCTCCCTTCGGAAGGCGTCAGCGAACAGGAGCTTATCACTGTCGCAGCTGCGGCCGAGACCCTGTCGGAGCACCCTGTGGGGAAGGCCATAGTCTCCGACTGCAGGGAGAGGGGATACGCCATAGGCCAACCCGAATCTGGGAGATCGGTGCCCGGCAAAGGAGTGGAATCCGTGATGGACGGGAGGAAGGTCATCGTCGGCAACCTTCCCATGATGGGATCGGTCGGCGTTCAGGTCCCCGGTTCCGACGGTATGGGAGGGACGGCCGTGCATGTATCCTCGGACGGGAGATACATGGGATCGATAGTCCTCTCCGACGCGATCCGTGAGGACTCATCCGATGCGATATCGTCACTGCTGGCACAATCGATAGAACCCGTACTCGCGACGGGAGACTCCGAAGCCGTCGCCCAATCCGTGGCGTCAGGACTTGGCATCAGGGAGGTGCACGCCGGATGCCTTCCCGAGGACAAGCTGAGGCTCGTCGGATCCAGCGGGAGCGGGGTGTGCATGGTGGGCGACGGCATCAATGACTCCCCTTCCCTCAAGGCCGCGGACGTAGGCATATCCATGGGCGGCGTGGGGAGCGACATAGCGATCGAGGCATCGGACATCGTGGCAGTGGAGGACGGCATAGGCGGGATCCCCGGACTCATCGCATTGTCGAAGGCGATGATGAGGCGCATAAAGGCGAATATAGCCATCGCCATGTGCCTCAACGCCGTGGCCATTTGCCTGGCCGTGGCAGGGTATCTCACTCCGTTCGCCGGAGCGCTGGTGCACAACGCCGGTTCGGTGTTCGTGGTCGTGAACTCCGCGTTCCTTCTCAGGTGGGCCTGGCCCGGACGCGGTACTGAGGCGCCCGAACAGTAACCTTAATATCGTGCGCACTATCGCGGACACATGGGTCACGAGCGGGGCGCGCTGAGCGACATGACGAGGATAATATGCTATTCGGCATTGTTCTCGATATCGTCCGTCATCATCGTCCTGAACAACCTGTCGGACCAGTACTTCGTGACCATCCAGGACAAGATACAGATTCAGGCGTACACGCTGGATGTCCCGTTCTTCTGGATAATGATGGCCGCGGGAGCGGGTCTCTCCGCTGTATATTCGCTTGACATAAGGAAGCACATCAGGTCCGGGAACATCCAGGCTGCCAACGAGGCCGCCATCCGTGCCCTCGTCTATTCGGTGATTTTCGGTATCGCGTTCTCGATCGTATCGTTCCTGTTCATGAGCCTGGTGTTCTTCCTCTTCGCCGATCACGACATCGCCGAGCAGGCGGCGGAATATCTCCTGCCGCTGCATATCTTCTATTTCGTCATATCCCTGAACTCGGTCCTGGGAGGTATACTCAATGCCGAGGGCAAGTTCAAGAGCCACGTGACCGGGCTCCTGATAATGCTCGTCGCCAACTTCATGTTCGATACCCTGTTCGTGAAGGAGCTCGGTCTCGGGCTGTTCGGTAACGGTATGGGTACCGTCTGCGCCGCCACGGTCGCACTCGCCGCGCAGCTGTTCCTGTATGCCGTCGGCAGGACGCAGGTGAAGCTGTCCCTGGCCAACTTCCACTGGTCGGCCGATGCCGCCCTTGCCGCTTTCATCAGGATCAAGCTGTTCCTCGTCAGGCACCTCACCAAGGACCTGGCGGAGCTGGGCGTCCGTTTCACAATCTATCTCGTGTACTCGCTGACGTACGGTATCCCCATGCTGTTCTCGGCGCTGATAGCGACCGTGGGAGCCGGTGCGGGGGCATACCTGTCCTCGGAATACGAGAAGCTGTACGTGAGCAGGGACAGGGAGGGCGTCAAGAGGCTGTTCATACGTTCCACCGTCGCGATCATGTCCGTTACGTTCCTGATGGCGGTGCTCATGTTCATCTTCGCGGACGACCTCACCGTACCCTTCCAGACCGAGGCCACCGAGGAGAGCATCGAGACCATGCAGTGGACGATGAGGATCCTGGTGTTCACCGCGCCCTTCGTAAGCCTGAAGTACCTGGCCAATGCGGTATCCGCGCCCGTGGGAAGGTTCAGGAACGCCACCGCCATGCTGATAGTATGGGCGTCTTTCAAGGTCATCGCGGTGGTCTACGCCTCGGAGATCGACTACTGGACGATCATCTACGTGGTGCTCATCGAGCGCATACTCGCCGCTATCGTCAGCGTGATACTCACCATCTGGCACATCCGTAACACATACGAGCATGCGGATGCCGCCGCGGCCCGGGCAGCCTGATGTTCTTATCAATTTGCGCGTGTGTGGGTATGCACACATATTATATTGGCGTTCAGCGTTTTTAAACTGGTTGGTTCTATGAACAGCAAGGTCGTGATTGCGGTCGCAGCCGTCGTCATCCTCGTGGGCGCAGGCATAGGTGCCTTCGCCCTGATGAACAACGGCTCCAAGGACGGCTCGGACTCGTCGACACTGTCGATCGATTCCCCGGGCGAGTATCTGAACGGCACCTATGACAAGGTGATCATCGGTAAAGGCGTGGGTGACGGCGACGTCACCCTGAAAGGGATCAAGATCCTCAAGGAACTGATCATCCGCGGAGGCGGCAGTCACTCCGTCACCATGGACGGATGCGATGCCAGCGGGGCCAAGACCACCGTCGAGAAGGAGGGAGGGGAGGCACCCCGTATCAACCTCGTGAACTCGCAGGTCGGCGAGATGGACGTCACAGGACAGGTTATCATCGAAGGCGATGCCACAAGCAAGGTGCAGACGGTCAACGCCGCGGGAGCGAACGTCACTGTCCAGGGAGACAACACTGCGGTCGGGGAGGTCAAGGCCACAGGGAACGCCAGCGTGAACGTCACCGGCGGTAACGTAAACAAGGTAGAGGCAATGGGATCCACCGTCAGCGTCACCGGCGAGAACGCGTCCATCGACAACCTGAACCTTTCGGGACAGTCCACCGTCAACGTCCAGAACGGGACCGTTGACAGCATGAACATACAGCAGGATTCTCAGGTCAACCTCGAGGTCAGTGCCGACGGAACCCTGCAGTCAGTCACGTACTCGGACAACGTCTCCGTCACGACCACCGGAGCGAATACCGATGGCAAACTCGCGGATTCGGAACAGAGCATGGCCAACGGTTCCAAAACCTCGGACATCACCATCAACGGAGAGGGCAGGCACATCCACAACTACGTCATCCTGGTCAATGCGGATTGGAACACGCTCGACAAGGTCAACAAGACCGTCTCCGCAACGGTCGAGTGCGATAAATGCGATGTGAATGCCGAAGATCACGTAGTGAATAAGACCGTCTCCGTAACGGAGCGCATCCAACCTGCAACATGCGAATATGGCGGCTACACCGCATACACCACCAACCTGACAGGTGACAACGGAGCGAGATTCGACGAGACAGATCCCCTCGGACACGACTACAGGGCGGTCTACGAGTGGAATCCCGATCATACAGTCGTCACCATCACATTCACCTGTACCCGCGACAGCACGCACGTCCACCAGTACACGACCCAGGACGTGAACGTGCAGGAGACGCCCGCCACATGCGAGGAAGGCGGTTCCAAGACCTATAGCGTGTCCGGGACATATGTTGTTCTAGACACCAATGAGGAATTGGCATATTCGGACACCCAGTCCGTTGCCACGGATTCCGCCCTCGGACATGATTACGGCCTTGAATATCCCGACTGGACCACACTCGATAGGGGGAACAAGACCGTGGTCGTCAGGTCTGTATGTTTCCACGATCAGAACCATGTGAAAGAGAGGACGGTAACGGTAACCGAGAGGGTAGAGGCGCCCACCTGCGAATCGCAGGGATACACCGTATACTTCACCGACATCCCCGGGGACAACGGATCGCCTAGATTCGATGTGACGCCCGCACTCGGTCATGATTACAGAAAGGAATGCGTGTGGGACCAGGAACACACCTCTGCCACGATCACATTCACCTGTGCGAACGACAGGGCCCACGTCATAACGTTCGTCACGCAGGACGTGCAGACGCAGGTTACGCAGCCTACCTGCACGGAGAAGGGAAGCACGACATACGCCGTATCCGGGACAAGGGACGGCGTGGAATACAGCTTCAGCGACACCGTCGAGATGGATGCCCTCGGCCACGATTTCGTCCTGTCCGAGGTCCAGTGGAACAGCCTGAACGAGGAGGCCCTCACGGTAAGCGCGCTCTACGTCTGTTCGAGGAACAACGAGCACACGGAGACCAGGACGATCATCGTCCAGAAGGACGTCACGGAGCCCACCTGTACCGCAGCGGGCAGGACGCATTACTATGTAGCCAACAGCGGCGACAACGGACACGACGTACCGATACCCGCTCTCGGCCACGATCTCGTCCACCACGATGCCAAGGATGCCACCTGTACCGAGAAGGGATGGGACACATACGACACCTGTGCTAGGGAAGGATGCGATTACACCACGTTCCATGAGAGGGAGGCATTGGGTCACGACTATCAGCACCACGATGCCCAGGCACCTACGTTGGAATTCGAGGGATGGCAGGCGTACGACGAATGTACCAGATGCCACGATTCGAACAAGGTGACGATCCCCATGTTGCACGGTTACACGGTCACCGTTTACGGAGGTAAGGTTGCCAAGACCGGAGACGAGCCGATGCTGTCGGTCATCAGGGTGGCCGAGAACACAGTCGTCCATGTCTCATACGACGGAGAGGGCGACATCTATTGGACCAGCAACCTCGCCGATTACATCCCCGGGAACACCTTCAGCGCATTGGTGCAGTCCGATCTGTATTACACGCCGCATCCCGCCGAGGACAAGACCTACGGCGAGTGGACCAAGACCTCTGCCACCTGCTCCGAGGACAGACTGTGGTACCGCGTATCCACCGACGGACAGAGGCGCGAATACCTCACCATTCCAGCTCACGGTCATGTGCTGGAGCCCGGTTTCACGGTCACACGTGAGCCCACCTGCACAGAGGAAGGTGTTGGATACTACGTTTGCAGGATATGTGGGGAACACGTCGAAGAGTCGATCGAATG
>JAFPVN010000033.1 GCA_017395275.1 Candidatus Methanomethylophilaceae archaeon
CTCGTGAAGAAGGGCAACGGACTCTACTGCAAGAAGTGCGAGAGGTCCTTCCCCAGGAAGCTGGCGGACGATTACGGCAACGTGATCCTCTGAGATCCCTTCCGGGATTCCATACATGAAGCTGGTATCGCTCATATCCGGCGGCATAGATTCCCCCGTGGCATCGTACATGATGGCGCACGTCGGAGCGGAGGTCATACTCCTCCACATGGACAACGGGAAGTACGGCGAACCCAAGGATATCGAGAAGGTCAGGGACATCGCCGCACAGCTGGAGAAGGTCACCGGCAGGGAGTTCCCGGTATACGTGGCGGACCACGAGCCCAACCAGACCGCCATCAAGGAGAACTGCGACAGCCATTACCAGTGCGTCATGTGCAAGAGGTTCATGCACAACGTCGCCAAGCAGTTCGCCATCAGGAACGGCTGCGAGGGCATCATCATGGGGGATTCCCTCGGACAGGTGGCATCGCAGACACTCCGCAACATAAGGGCGGAACAGACCTCCCTGCAGTTCCCCATAATCCGTCCGCTCATCGGACTGGACAAGGAGGACATCATCGAGACCGCCAAGAGGATCGGCACGTACGAGATCTCCATCAGGAAGACATCCGGATGCGCAGCGGTACCCGTCGGCCCTACCATAGACGCTCAGCCCGACAGGATACTCTCGTTCCAGTCGAAGATGGATTTCGACGGTCTCGTCTCCGCTTCCGTCGATAGTGCCAGACGTATAAATTGATCAGTTCTTGTCGATCCATCCCATGTTCTTGAGCTGGGACAGGGCGGGACAGGAGTAGATGTCGTTCTCGTCGTACAGCATGTCGATGGACACCCTGTTGATGTAGTTCGACTGCACGATGGAGACGTAAAGGGTGTAATCTCCGATGGGGATCTTTATGTCACTGTCCTTCGGCGGCTTCACCGATATTGGGACCAGCGCGGGACCCCTGCAAGCCGTGCAAACACGGTAATCCGTCTTCTCCTTAAGGATGAGCTGGACGACCTCATCATCTACCTTGATCTCTGGCATACTTCCGCTATATCGGGAATTCAGATATAATAGTTGTCCAGTTTTTCTGCAAATCGTTAAATCCAGACGAATGGTACATCGTTACGATGACGCTTGTCCTTGACAGTTCGGCACTCTTCTCCATGGAGAACCTTCCCGAGGATCACGTATGCCCTCCCGGCGTCGTGAAGGAGCTCAGGAAGTACAAGGACACCAGGCTCGACCTCTGGGGGGACATGCTCAGGGTCTCCGACTGCACCGAATCCTCCCTGGAAGCGGTCAGGGAGGCCGCCAGGAGGACCGGGGACCTGGGGAGGCTGTCCCCTGTGGACATGACCGTCATCGCCCTAGCCGTGGACGTGAAGGGCACCGTGATGTCCGACGATTTCTCCATACTCAACGTGTGCACCGTCATGGGCATACCCAGCGTGCCCGTGGGGACGCAGGGGATAAAGAAGGTGGAGAAGTGGAACTACCAGTGCATCGGCTGCAGGAAGTGGTTCAAGGAGAGATCGGACGAGTGCCCCATCTGCGGGTCGCCGATGAAGGCCCACCGCAGGAAGCGATCACGGGAAGATGCGCCTGCACTGGATGAGGTTGGTCATGCGGCGCCTGCCCAATATCCCCATGCAGAGCGACGTGGTCCACTCGTAGTGGAATGCGAAGATGTCCGCCAGCTTCTTGTTGAACGCCGCGGTCTTCAGGGGCTTGAGCATGACGTCCCTCCACTCGATCTGATAGTCCTCGAGGGGACGTCCGGAGATCACGTTGTCGCCGGCGACGGTACCGCAGATGCGTCCCGCTATCATGGCAAGCGGAATGCCTCCGCCGTTGACCGATATGACGTGCCCGGCGGCGTCGCCCACCACCATGCCGTTGCCGGACACGGTGTTGTCGATCGGACCCTCGCTGGGGACGTACTTCCCTTCCATCTTGGTCATGACGTCGAAGCCTTCCCTCTTCACGAAGGTGTCGAAATAATCGCCGAGATTGCCCTTGGCGAACTTGGGTGAGAATCCCACGCCGATGTTGGCCTGCCCCTTCTTGGGGATGATCCAGCTGTATGCGCCGGGTGCGAGACCGCCGAAGTACATGACCACGTAGGGCTCGAAATCCCCCTTGGCCTGGGCGGTGACCGCGGGGTACGGGTTCCTGTTCTTCTTAAGACCCAGGGACCTTGCGACGCGGGATCCGGGACCGTCCGCGCCGACGATCACCTTGTACTCGATGTCGCCCTCGGAGGTCTTGGCCACCCCGTCCTCGATCCTGTCGAACCTGCAGCTCTTGATGAGTTCCGCACCCTCCTTCACCGCGCGGTCAGCGAGGTACTGGTCGAACCTGTCCCTGTCGGTGGTGTATCCCGTGACCGGGAGGTCGGTGGTCTTCCCCTTGGGGTTGACGACCCTGATGGCCTTGGTCTCCAGCATCCTGAGGTCGGAGGGGATGGTGTCGAACAGCTCCTCTATCTCCTCGGCCTTGGGGAACATGGTCCTGATGTTCTCGGTGTCGGGCATGAACTCCCCGCACCTGACGGGCACTCCGACCTGGCTGCGCCTCTCTATGAATGTGACCTTCGCGCCCTTCATGGCGGCGTACCTGGCTGTCATGGAACCGGCCGGACCGGAGCCCACAACGAGGACGTCGGTCTTCAGAATGTTCTCGGTCATGGTATCACATGTCGCGTCTTACGATGTAGAGTGCCAGACCCTCCAGGGATTCCCTGTACGGCGACTCGGGGAGGGCCCTGATGATGCTCACCGCCTCGTCGGCGAGCTCCTCGGCCTTCCTCTGGCAGCGGGCGAGAGCGTCCGTCTCCTTGATGAGCTCGAGGGACCTCTCCACCTCCTCGGGGGTGATGTCCCTATCGGTGAACAGCGAACGGATCTCGTCGCCGTGCTTAGGGTCCTGCATGGCGTAGATGACCGGCAGGGTGGGCTTCCCCTCGGTCATGTCTATGCCGACCCTCTTGCCGGTCTTCTTGGAACCGGTGATGTCCAGCATGTCGTCGATGATCTGGAACGCCAGACCGATCTTGCTGGAGTACTGGTCGATGACGGACAGCTTGTCGTGGTCCTTGGTGACCAGGAACGCGCCCGCCATGGCGGCCGCGTTGATGAGGACGGCGGTCTTGCCGTTGATGATCTTGAAGTAATCGGCCTCGGTGACCGTAGCCACGCGCTCGAAGTCCTGCTGGGTGAACTCCCCCTCGGACATGGCAGATGCCGCGTTGGCGATGACCTGCATGGCCTCCTCCGGGAGGTTGCCCAGGGCCTTGTATCCCCTGGTGAGCATGAAGTCGCCCGCGACTATGGCCTTGGTCAGGGTGTACTCCCTGTGGAGCGTCCTGCGTCCGCGTCTGAGCTCGCCGCCGTCGTTGATGTCGTCGTGGATGAGCGTGGCGGAGTGGACGATCTCGAACGCCGAGCCGATGTGAATCGCGCGCTCCCTGTCCTGTCCTCCCAGTGCGAGGTGGGACAACAGGCATACGATGGGCCTGACCCTCTTGCCTCCGGACTCTACGACGTATCTGCACATCTCATCGAGTTCGGAGTTCTCCGAGTGTATGGTCTCAAGGATGAATTCCTCTATGCGGGGGATGTCGTCCCTGATTGAATCGGTCCATACGGTGGCCATCATAAAAGGCATACAGACTATGTATTAAATGGTTTGTCGAACAGGATAGCCAGAGCCAGATAATGGGATAAAAAAGGGTAAGGGGTTTAAACGGTTTGGAGCGCGCCCCTCAGATTCAGAATCCGAGGAGTGCGATCGCTGCGGTCCTGCAGAGCCTCAGGAGAGGCTGCGGGTAGACACCGAGGACGATGATGCCGATCACACAGAGTGCGATGGCGACCATGAAGACCTTGCTGATGACCAGCTTCTCGGTGGACTCTCCCTCCTCGATGTACATCGTCTTGACGACGCGTGCATAATAGTACAGCGACATCGCCGAGTTGAGTACAGCGATCAGGATGAGCCAGAGCCACTCGGTGACGACCTCTCCGTTGACGTATATCGCGCTCGAGAACAGGACGAACTTGGAAGTGAATCCTGCGAGCGGAGGGATACCTGCCAGCGAGAACAGGCAGAGCATCATCGCTGCTGCGACGAGCGGTGCCCTCTTGGCCAGTCCCTTGTAGTCCGAGATGTTCTCTCCGAGACCCGCGGTGATGAGTGCCGCGACGATGACGAACGCGCCGCCCTTCATGACCACGTGGGTGAACATGTGGAAGATTGCACCGGTGACCGCGTACTGGCTCATTACGGCCAGAGCGATCGCGATGTAACCGGCCTGTGCGATACTCGAGTAGGCCAGCATCCTCTTGATGTTGGTCTGCGAGATCGCGACCATGTTACCGACGGTCATGGTGATCGCAGCGATGATCGCGAAGATGTACTGGATGGGCTGGTACTGGATCGCCTGCGCGAAGATGAACAGCGCGAAGAAGATCTTGAACAGCACGGCGAATCCCATCTTCTTGGATGCGGTCGCCAGGAATCCGGAGACAGGAGTGGATGCTCCCTCGTACACATCGGGTGCCCAGGAGTGGAACGGCACTGCCGCGATCTTGAATCCGTATCCTGCGATGAGGGCGACGGATCCCATCAGGACGACCCAGTTGACTCCGACCTCGCTGAACCTGTATCCAAGCTCGCTGAGGGTGATGGTGCCGAGGGCTCCGTAGATCATCGACATTCCGTACAGGGTGAGTGCGGTGGAGAACGCTCCGATCAGGAGGTACTTGACCGCTGCCTCGGATGCACGGGGGTCGTTCTTCTTGAGTGCGACGGTGGCGTAGGACGTGATGGACACGAGCTCGACCGACACGAAGATTCCGATGAGGCTGTTGGAAGCGACTGCGAACATCATACCGGCGGTGGCCGCCATGATGAGTGCGTAGTACTCTCCCTGGTGCTTCGTGGTCTCGGAGTGGACGGGGGAGACGAAGATCGTCAGTCCCGCGACCGCGAGGAACAGGCACATCATGAGGCCGGAGAAGGCGTTGAACTCAAAGAGTCCGAACGCGGTACCGTAGGTCTTGGTGTGCATGTAGCCCAGACACACGCATGCGGCGCCCACCGCGAGGATGAACGACACGATCGCGGGTATCTTTCCGTTCTTCGTGAGGAAGTACAGGAGGGGCGCGAGGAGTGCAGCGACGATGATGATCGCCTGGGGAATGATGTATGCGACTTCCCCGGTCAGGTCCAACACTTTATCTGCTAATGACTCGAACATTCTTATCCCTCCTTACAGAAGCGCCTCCAGCGCAGGTCCGAGGACCGATGAGTACGGCGTGATGAAGTCCATTGCGACGGACGGCATGATACCGAACAGTGCGATCAGTCCGCAGAGGACCGCAAGTACTGCGATCTCGTTCTTTGCGATGTCGTGGCAGTGCTCCAGATCGATCTTGTCGGTGAGCTTGCCGAAGAGGGTCTTCTGCATTGCCCAGAGGTAGTAACCGGCGGTGAGCATCATGTCCAGGAGTCCGAAGACGATCAGCCACTCGAGGCTGTGTGCCGCGAGGTAGGTCCAGAGACCGTACAGGAGTCCGAACTCGGCTATGAATCCCATAAGTCCGGGAAGACCGAGGGATGCCATGAATCCGAACATCATGAAGGTCGCGTAGACGGGGAACTTGCCTGCCATTCCTCCGAGGAGGCGCATGTCCCTGGTGCCGAAGTTGTGACCAGCGATACCGCAGACCATGAACAGGACACCGGAGATGATTCCGTGCGCGAACATCTGGAAGATGGCGAACTGGATTCCGATCTCGGACATGCAGCCCATTCCCACGAGGACCATTCCCATGTGGCTGATGGACGAGTATGCGACCATCTTCTTGAGGTCGTTCTGGGCGATACAGGCGTATGCTCCGTAGACCATCGCGAAGAGACCGAGTCCGATCATCACGGGCTGCCAGAATCCGAATGCCAGGCTGAATATGTCCTGGTTGAGACAAATCCTGATGATACCGTAGGATCCCATCTTAAGCATGACACCTGCCAGCAGGACGGATCCTCCGGTAGGCGCCTCGACGTGTGCGTCGGGCAGCCATGTGTGGAACGGAGGCACGGGCATCTTGACCGCGAATCCGAAGAACAGGAGTCCGAAGACGAAGATCTGCATGAACTCGCTGAGCGCCGAGTTGGCGGCAACATCCGCGAATGCGAAGCTCACGGCGTGAGATCCGTCGTGGGCGGAGAACACCACGATGAAGATTCCTATCATCATGATGACCGACGCAACGTGGGTGTAGATGAAGAACTTGATCGCAGAGTAGTGCCTGCGGGGTCCTCCGTACCAGGAGATCAGGAAGAACATGGGTATGAGGGTGACTTCCCACATGATGTAGAACAGGAAGTAATCCGCCGCCATGTAGACTCCCATGAGTCCGACCTCCATTGCCAGGAGCAGCGAGTGGTAGTAGTTCGCGTTGTTCTCCTCGTGCCACGAGAACAGGACGACCAGGAAGACCAGCAGTGCGGTCAGGAAGACCATCAGGATGCTGAGTCCGTCGATCTGGAAGATGATGTTCATCTTGACGACGCCGGAGACCTTGAACCATACGTAGTTCTCGGTGAGGTCCGCGAGGTCCTCGGGCTTGATGGTGAGCAGGTAGACCGCCAGCACCAGCGTGACCGCGGAGAACGCGGCTGCGATGAACTTTGCCTTGGGTGCCCTGGCGCCGCCCATGAAGAGGGTCAGCAGAGCGCCGACGAGGGGTACGATTACCAGTATGGAAAGAATTGGGAAATCCATCAGAATCCACCTCCGTAGATGAAGATGACGGCGAAGATGCCCATCAGGATCAGCACTCCGAGCGCCACGTATGCGGCGTAGTCGCGGACGTAACCGGTCTCGACCCTTGCGAGTCCGTCTCCTCCGCCGACGACGGCGTTGGAGAGACCGTTGACGGTACCGTCGATGAGCTGCTTGTCGATTGCCTCGACGCCCTTGGCGACACCGTATCCGAGCTTCCAGGAGATCTGGTTGTACATCTCGGGGAAGTAGTACCTCTTTGCGACGATCCTGTAGTACAGGGGCTTCTTGTCCTGATCGAACTTCTCGGGGTCGTAGGCCTTCTTCGAGTACATGAAGAACGCGATTGCGATACCTACGATCGCCAGTACCAGCGCGACGTATGTCGCGGGTGTTGTGAATATCTCCTTCACGACATCCATTCCCTTCTCGACGAAGATTCCCGCCGTGGGCATGGAGGTCTTGAGGGACCTCGCTACGTAGTATCCGAAGTTGCCCATGATGACAAGACCGGACAGTATGGCGAACACCGACAGGATGAGCAGCGGGAAGGTCATGGTCTTCGGGGACTCTCCGTGGCAGTGGCCGCGGGGCTCTCCGGTGAAGGTCATGAACCACATGCGGAACATGTAGAACGCCGTCATGAATGCGGTGATCATTCCGAGCACAAACAGCACGCAGAACACGGAACCGAATCCGAGTCCCTCGTGGAACGGAGCGAATGCAGCCTCAAGGACGAGGTCCTTGGACCAGAATCCGCTGAAGATCGGGATTCCCGCGATGGAGAAGCATCCGATGAGCATGGTGTATGCCGTGATGGGCATCTTCTTGCGGAGACCGCCCATCATGCGCATATCCTCAGTACCTACGGCGTGGATGACCGATCCGGAGCCGAGGAAGAGCAGTGCCTTGAAGAAGGCGTGGTTGATCATGTGCAGGATTCCCGCAATGTAACCGGCAGTTCCCAGCTTGATGAGGTTCGCGTCACCGTTCTTGGTTCCCAGGGAGATCAGGTATGCGCCTGCTCCGAGTGCGAGGACCATGTAACCGAGCTGCGAGAGGGTGGAGTATGCCAGTACCCTCTTGATGTTCATGTTGTTGAGCGCCATGGACGCTGCGTAGATAGCGGTGAAACCGCCGATCGCGGCGACGAAGACCATTGCCTCCTCACACTGGGTGAAGATGGGGTACGACCTCGCGACGAGATAAATACCGGCCTTGACCATTGTTGCCGCGTGAATGAGTGCAGAGACCGTGGTAGGTCCTGCCATCGCATCGGGCAGCCAGTCGTGGAGCGGGAACTGTGCCGATTTACCGATGACTCCTCCGAACATGAGGAGGATGGCGAAGGGCAGCAGCACGTCGTCCTTGTGGGCCTCGATGCTTCCGAAGATGTTCTGGTAGTCCAGGGATCCGAAGATGTACAGGAGTATGAACAGACCGCACATCAGGCAGACGTCTCCCAGACGGGTGACCAGGAATGCCTTCTTGGCTGCGGAGGACTTCTCGACCGCTTCCTCGTGGTTGAAGCTCCAGAATCCGATGAGGAGGTAGGAGCACAGACCCATGATCTCCCAGAAGACGAACATCTCAAGGTAGTTGCTTGAGACTGCGAGTCCGAGCATTCCGGTGAGGAACAGCGAGACCTCTGCGAAGTATCTTCTCCTCCTTCCCTCCTGATCATGCATGTATCCCAGTGAATATATGAAGATCAGGGTCGAGATGAAGGATGCGAAGAGCATCATTATGCACGACAGCGTATCGATGTAGATACCGAACTGGATCGTGATCTTCCCGACGACGAGCCAGTCCATGTTCTGGACGAACGGTTCCGCTGCCTTGTAGAGATCGGATGTGTAGTATCCGTACGACACCAGGGCCGCCATGACGAATGCCGCCGCGGCACCTGCGATGGCGATGAGGCCTCCGCACTGAGGTGTCTTGTGTCCGATGAATCCTGCCAGCACGAAGCAGATACAGGGGATCAGGGGGACGAGCCATGCGAATTCGTATAGTTCCATCTTACCACCTCATGGTAGAGAGCTTGTCTACCTCTGTCGTCTTCTTCATCTTGTATGCGTTGAGCATGAGGGCGATACCGACTGCAACCTCTGCCGCCGCGACAGCGATGGACATGATGACGAAGACCTGTCCGGTCGCGTCCGACTTGAAGGATGCGAAGGTCACGAAGTTGATGTTCGCCGCATTGAGCATGAGCTCTATGCACATGAGCGATACGATTCCCCTCTTGTTCGAGAGCAGTCCGAAGAGACCGATCGCGAAGAGGGCCGCTGCGAGCACCAGGAAGAATCCCATATTAATCATCGGAATCTTCCTCCTCTCTCGAGATGCATACACCTGCAATCATCGCACCGAACATGAGCGCGCCCACGACGAGCATGATTGCTCCGTATTTCTCAAAGAGAACACCGTTGAGACTGTGTTCCCTGTAATCAACTGCATTGTCTGAATCGCTGGGGTGGAACGGGACCTTCTCTCCGGGGTCGGAGGTTTCGTAACCGAGGTCCTCCCAGTTCGTCCCGACTGCTATTGCACCCATCATGAGGACGACGAGCACTGCGATTCCTGCTGCTACTTTGGAATTCATATTTACTCCTCCTCCTCTTCGTCGCTGCCTTTGATCGTCCTTCTGGTCAGCATGACGCTGAACGAGAACAGGATGGTGATGGCACCGACGTAGACCATCATCTGTATGACTCCTACGAGCTCCGCGTTGAGGAAGTAGTAGGTAGCTGCGACACAGGTGAACACGAGTGCGAGGTAGAATGCGCTGTGCATGACCTCTTTGGACGTGACGACGAGGATCGCTGCCCAGATGGCAATGATCATCAGTACGACGAATGCGAACGCGTCGAGGTTCGTGGCGAAGGTGTCGAAGGCGTTGCCGCACCAGTCGAAGAAATCCTGAATTCTATCTCCAATTGCCATTTACAGCACCTCATTCATCTTAAGGGCACCCTTCGGACAGTCGAGGATACAGTTGGAGCACGAGATGCACACCTTGTCGTCGACCTGCGGGTTGGTGATGTCCTTTCCTTTTGCGTTCTTCTCACCTGTGGCGACCATCTTGATGGCGCTGACGGGGCAGACCTTCGCACACTTTCCGCAGCTGATGCACTTCTTTGCGTCGAGCATCGGCCTGTCGGTGTTGTAGAATGCGGTGGGCTGATCGGTGATTCCCTTCTCGATGTTGGACATGAGGTGCTCCTCGATGTGGACCTCCATCATGTCGGTCGTGTACGGGAACTCGAGCCTGCGCGGATCGTAGATGAGATCCTGCCTGGTGAACTCTGCGAGCTCGTAGTCCGTGGTGGTGGTCATGGCGTTCATCGGGCAGTACTCTGCGCAGTAACCGCACATCATGCATCTGCCGACGTTGACCTGAGGCCTCTTGACCATGTTGCCGTCGTCATCGGGGACCTCGACGAGCTCGATACAGGTGGTGGGGCATGCCCTGACGCAGATACCGCATCCTACGCACCTGTCGAACCTGAGTCCGGGGCGTCCGCGGTAGTTGTCGGGGACCCACTCCTTCTCGTAGGGGTACAGGATGGTGACCGGTCTGTGGAAGGTCGTCTTGAAGAGGTTCTTGAAGGCGGCCAGCAGAGGTACGATACCTCCTGTCCCTCTGAATTTCTTGGGATATTTCTGTAAGTATTCGCTGAACGGCATCAGAACACACCTCCGACCTTGAGCAGTAATGCGATCGCAAGGTTGATCACGGCCAGCGGCATGAGGACCCTCCATCCGATGTTCAGGATCTGATCGGTCCTGACACGGGCAATGGCTCCTCTCGCCATGATGAACGCGATGAACACGAAGCATGTCTTCAGTACGAAGAACAGCTCGGGGAAGTACTGGTAGTACCAGTCGAACTCGTTGATGAACGGCATCGACCAGCCTCCGAGGAACATGATGCACACGAATGCGCATGCGACGTATCCTCTGAAGTAGTCTCCCAGCATGATGAGTCCCCACTTCATTCCCGCGTACTCGGTCTGCCATCCCTCGACGAGCTCCGATTCGGCCTCGGAAAGGTCGAAAGGCGCACGCTCGGACTCGGCGACAGCACAGATCAGGCAGACGAAGAATCCGATGATCAAAGGACCGATGAGCCAGACGTTGTGCTCCTGCCAAGAGATGATGCTTCCGATGTTGAAGTCGCCGACGAGGAGAACGACCGATGCGAAGGTGATCAGCATGGGTGCCTCGTAAGAGATCATCAGCTCGGCTGCACGGATACCTCCGATGAGCGAGAACTTGTTGTTCTGTCCCCAGCCTGCGCACAGGATGAGGAACGGTGCCAGCGCGAAGAATGCGAGGATGACCAGAAGTCCTGCCTCGTAGTCGACGATGAACCACCTGGGTGAAAGGGGCACCATACAGGCAATCAGAACCGATGTTCCGATGACCAGTGAGAGTGCCCACCAGTAGATCTTCTTGTCGATGTCCTTGGGTGCGATGTTCTCCTTCATGAAGGTCTTCAGACCGTCTCCGAGACACTGGAAGTATCCGAGGGGTCCGATCATCGTACCGCGCCTGTCCATCGTCCTTCCGAGGAACTTACGCTCCTGCCATATCATCGTCAGGTTGATGACGAATCCGATGGCGAAGATGACGACGACCATGAGGATGATCGCCATCGCGTTGCTGACCTCCGGAGAGATGAGCGACTGCGAGAATCCGTTGCCGGGGAAGAAGATATTGATGAGCCAGGCGATTATTCCTCCCAGTGCGTCCCAGACCTTGAGGCTGATGTCGTAGGGGAGGTTGTAGACGTCATACGGATAGACGCCCGCGGCCATGATGTCCGAGGGGTCGTAGTTGGGCATGAACTCCCTTATGCTTGTGTATTTGAGTACCATGCTTTCACCTGTCCGTCTCTCCGAGACACATGTCGATCATTGCCATGATCGCAGGAATATCTGCGATCCTTACGCCCTGAACCATGTTCTTGGAGGCTGAAACGTTCACGAATACGGGGCTGCGCACCTTGAGCCTGTAGGGGTGCTCGGAACCGTCGGAGATGAGGTACATGAGTCCCTCTCCACGGGGGTCCTCGATCCTTGCCATGTGCGTTCCCTCGGGGATGCACGAAGGCACCTTGAGCCTGTAAGGCGCGGTCTTGGGGATCTTACTGAGTGCTTCCACTGCCTGCTTGATGATGTTACAGGACTGGAACATCTCCTCGATCCTGACCTGGTACCTCGAGTACGCGTCTCCTTCCTTGAGGACGGGGACCTCGAAGTCGATCTGGTCGTAAGCGTCATAGGGGTCGTCGCGGCGGATATCGTAATCGACACCGCATCCCCTCATAGCGGGACCGGTGATTCCGAAGTTGGCCACGTCCTTCCTGGTGATGTATCCTATACCCTTGATCCTGTCTACGAACACGGAGGAGTCATCGCACAGGTGGATGATCTCCCAGAGTGCCTTCTCGAACCTCTCGACGCATCTGAGGACGTCCCTCTCGAAGTAGTAGGTCATATCGTTCCTTACTCCTCCGATACGGGGGTAATTCGTTGTGAGTCTCTGTCCACAGAGCCTTACGTTGAGGTCGAGCCAGAACTCTCTCTCCCTGAGTGCCCAAAGGAAGATGGTCAGGTTACCGAGGTCGGTACCGACCGCTGCGAGCCACATCAGGTGGGACTGGATACGGCAGATCTCATCAGCCACTACCCTGAGGAACTGTGCCCTCTCGGGGACCTTGATGTCCAGTGCCTCCTCCATGACCTTGCACGCGAGGTGCGACCAGGTCATCGAAGCGGAATAGCACAGACGGTCGGCCATGGGGATGATCTTCTGGTAGGTC
>JAFPVN010000034.1 GCA_017395275.1 Candidatus Methanomethylophilaceae archaeon
GAACGAATCGATGGGCGATATAATGGTCACGGATTTCATGCACAATGCGAAGGAGAGACTGTACTTCGTCAACAACCTGCTGCCTGCAGCACTCAAGGTGGCATATATCGCGGAGATACTCTATCCTGACCTGTTCGACGCATCCTTCGCCGACAACTATGCCAACAGGTACATCAGCGAAGGATACATACCGTTCGAGGGACAGACCGCTGAAACGCTCATGACCGTATTCAGCTACCAGGACTACCAGACTGCAGGCGGAACACACTGAGTCGATAGAATGGAAACGGATGAGGGATACGACGGTCTGATAGCCGCATACAGGCACCAGACGTTACGCAAGGTAATGCTGTTCGCGGCGTGTCTGATCGGAATCGTCCTTGCCGTCGGTCTCCTGTCCGTCAATTCCTATCGTTCCATCTCCCTCATGGAATCCTATGAGGTGATATGGAACCATATCATCGGGAACGAATACCCCCTTCGTTCCAACCTGTGGTGGGCTGATACGTATATCTGGAATCGCGCAATGCCGCATGCGTTGGCCGCGATCCTAGCTGGTGCCGCTCTGGCCTGCTGCGGGTCCCTGATGCAGTCCCTGATGGGCAATCCGCTTGCCGACCCGTACAGCACCGGGATCTCATCCGGCGCGTGCCTGGGGGCAATACTCGCCATAATCATGGGCATCTCCGTTACCACCATGGCGGGAGGGGGCACCGTGATAAACGCGTTCATCGGTGCGATGATCCCCGCGGCCATCATCATAATCCTGGCGGAAAGGATCAGGATGACGCCTGCGACGCTGATTCTCGTGGGTACATCTCTGTCAATGTTCTTCGGTTCGCTGATATCGATCATCATGGTGCAAACCGATCCGGACAGCCTGCAGCAGGCCTACCTGTGGCAGGTCGGGAATATGAACAACATCGATGACTTCGGTTGGGATTGCATCCCCATCATGCTGATCATAACCGTTGTCGGTTCAGCCATCGTCATGATGCTCACAAAGAAACTGAATGTCATGTCGCTCGGGGACAACAGCGCGCAATCGCTTGGCATAGATGTGAAGACGTTCAGGACGTTGGCACTTACCCTGATGGCCATCATGACCGCTGCGATCGTCTCCTTCGTCGGCATACTGGGATTCGTAGGTCTGGTCTGTCCTCACATCGTACGCCTAATATGCGGTTCGGACAACAAGTTCGTCGTACCGATTTCGATGGCGGTGGGCGCCCTGGTCCTGCTCATCGCCGATTACATATCCGTCACCGTGGGGAGCCTGCCGATAGGCGTCATCGTCAGCTGTATCGGTGCACCGATGTTCTTCTTGCTCATAATATTCTCGAAGAACAGTGGCAAGGGGGCACTGTATTGAGCCTCCGTGAAACGTTCTCATTCATCTTGCCCGACGGCAGCGACCGCCCCATTGCGGACATATGCAAGGAATACGCCAAAGAATGCAACAAGAAGATCCTCTTCTGCATCCTGATGTGCATCCTGTCTGCAGCGCTGTTCCTGATTACGCTGGGCGTGGGCACATACGACATATCGATACCCGATGCCATAAGGACGTTCTTCGACCACATCCTGGGCAATCCCGTGGATCCGGAGGATGACTATTACGTCTGGGGCGAGACCATCGGACGCGTGCCGCGTGCGATCGGTGCAGTCATCGCAGGCATAGGGCTGTCCATCGGCGGCGTCATCATGCAGAACATACTCCGCAACCCTCTGGCTGAACCTTATACCATGGGAATATCGTCAGGAGCGATGTTCGGTGCCACGCTCAACATCGGTTTGGGCATATCGCTCATACCGTTCCTGACTGGAAACTACGCATCGATCGGCAATGCGTTCATCCTGTCCCTCATCCCCCTGTCCATAATCGTTGCTATATCCGTATTCAGGAAGGTCACCCCGGTCATGATGGTTCTGACGGGGATCGCGATCATGTATCTGTTCGATGCCATAACGCAGATCGTGATGGTCACATCCTCATCGGAGACGATGCAGAACATCTACATGTGGGGGATCGGATCGCTTGTGCGTTTCAACTGGGACAGGATCCCCCTGGTGGCCGCCATCGTATTCGCGCTCAGCATAACGCTGTATTTCTGCTCCAAATATCTGGACGTCATGTACACCGGCGAGAGAAGCGCACAGTCCCTGGGGTTGAGGGTCAATTTCTTCAGGGTCGCTGTGCTCATCCTCACATCCTTGCTGACGGCGGCGATCGTGTGCACCACGGGAGCGATAGGGTTCATCGGTCTCGTCGCACCGCACATCGCCAGGATATTCGTGGGTTCCGTGAACAGATATCTAATTCCCGCATCCGCGGCATTCGGGGTGATGTTCCTCCTGCTTGCCGATACCGTCGCCAAGGCCATGGGCGGTCTCCCGGTGGGGGTATTCAGCTCGCTGATAGGGGGGCCTCTGTTCCTGTACATACTGATCAAACAGCGCAGGAATGCCTGGATGTGAAGTATGATGTGGGAGTATGGTCTTGTCACCGATGATACGAAGAGGGAGGCAACATGATATTCAGATTCTTCAGGGGCAGGGATTGGGCGATGGTGTCTCTGGCCGTCATACTGCTCGTATGCCAGATCTGGATGGATATCCTCATACCGCAATATATGAGCCGCATCACCGATGCGTTCCTGCTCAGCGAAACCGACGTGGTGATGAAATACGGCAGCGAGATGATCGTCTGCGCGTTCCTCAGTCTCGCTTTCTCTCTGGCCGTTGGTTTCGTGCTCGCCAACGTCTCCGCATCCGTCGGACGCAACATGCGCATTCAGCAGTTCGACAGGGTGCAGGCGTTCTCAGAGGAGGACATAGGCAGATTCTCCGCATCGAGTCTGATAACCCGTTCCACCAATGACGTTACCCAGATACAGAACTTCATCGCCAGAGGACTTCAGACGGTGATAAAGTGTCCGATTCTGACCGTATGGGCGCTGTCGATGATCTACGGATCATCCTTCGAATGGACACTTATAACTGCATCCGGTGCCGTCGTGCTGATATTCGTGATGCTGTTCACCCTCCATTTCGCCAGGAGGAGGTTCCAACGCATCCAATGGCTTACCGACGGTGTCAACCGCGCGACGAAGGAGAATATTGACGGCATCCGCGTCATACGCGCATACAACGCCGAAAGATATCAGGAGTCCAGATTCGAGAAGGCAAGCGGTGACCTGATGGAGAACAACATATCAGCGGCGGCCATAATGGCTCCGGCCTTCCCTCTGGCACAATCCATGGTGAACTTCGTCACCCTCGGAATCTATTGGATGGGCGCATTGATGATAGCGGCCGCCGACACGCAGGAAGGCCAGTTGAACCTGTTCTCGGACATGATCGTCTTCACATCATACGCCACCATGGTTCTGGCCGCATTCATGCAGATGTTCGGGGTCATGCGCATGCTCCCCCGCACCCTGGTGGGTCTCAAGAGGATCGGGGAGGTCGTGGATACCGAACCTTCGGTCACCGACGGCACCGTGACTGCGGGTACGGAATGCGGTACGGTAGAATTCCGTGATGTCTCGTTCTCATATCCCGGGAGCGACAGGGAGGCCATATCCAACATATCGTTTCGCGTGGAGAAGGGTCAGACCCTTGCCATAATAGGTACCACCGGTTCGGGGAAATCCTCGATGGTGAACCTGATTCCGCGCTTCTACGACCCGACCTCCGGCCGGATAATAGTGGACGGGATCGATGTGAGGGAATTTTCAAGAGAATCCCTCAGGAGCAGACTGGGATACGTATCCCAGGATGCCATCATCTTCTCCGGATCGGTAGAGGGGAATGTCAACTACGGTCTGCACTCCGAGGACCGCGGACCGGATGATGTAGACAGGGCGCTCCGTATCGCCAACGCTGACGGATTCGTATCATCCATGGAGGATGGCATACGGTCGCACGTGTCCCAACACGGGAAGAACCTGTCCGGAGGCCAGAAACAGCGCATATCCATCGCACGTGCGGTATGCAGGTCACCGGAGATACTGATACTGGACGATTCTTTTTCTGCGCTTGATTTCAAAACGGATCTTGAATTGAGGAACAGGCTCCACAGCGAGATGTCTGGGTGCACGATCATCATGGTCGCGCAGAGGATCGGCACGATAATGGATGCCGATGAGATCCTTGTCCTCAGCGAAGGGAGGATCGTTGGCAAAGGGACGCATGAGGAGCTGATGGCCGACTGTCCGGAATACAGGGATATGGCGAGATCGCAGATGGTGGGTGGTGCGGTATGAACGGCTCCCCCAAGGGAGGCAGACTGGCCGCGGGTAAGGAGAATAGTCCGTCCGTTCCCGGACCGCCTTGGGCGAATGCCGAGAAACCGAAAAACTTCGCCGCGTCCATGTCATTGCTCTTCAGATACATGGGGAGATACAGATGGGCTATCGTGACCGGTGTTTTGCTGGCTACAGTGAGCTCCGTTCTGTCCGTGATCGGCCCCAGCATCCTCAGGGACATCTCCGATGAGATCTACGAAGGCATCGGCGGCACGATGGATACGGATGCCATATTCGGGCTTGCGTTCGTGATCGGCGGACTGTACGTGGCCAGCATGCTGTTCAAGACCTTGGAGAACTACATCATCCCGTCCACATCCGAGAAGGTTGCCAACCGCCTTCGCATAGATCTCAACGAGAAGATCGGACGTCTCCCGCTGAACTACTACGACAACAGCAGCACCGGGGACATAATGAGCAGACTGACCAACGACGCCGATACGATCGGGGAACAATGCGGTAGCGCGTTCAGCACGTTGGCCACAGCCCTTGTCACCATAATCGGGTGTTTCGTCATGATGCTGTATCTGAACTTCACGCTGGCACTTGTGTGCATCATCCCTCCGCTGTTGGGGTTCGCCGCCATGAGAGTCATCATCAGAAAGACCCACAGGTATTACGTATCGCAGTCAAGGGGTCTCGGCGCCATGAACGGCCTGGTGGAGGAGGTGTACTACGGTCACTCCGTCGTGACAGCCTACGGCGCAGAGGCCGAGTGCAGGAACCGTTTCGTTGCGATCAACGATGAACTCTACAGAAGCTTCAACAGGACCAGGTTCATCACCAGCACGATGCCGCAGCTGATGTCCTTCATCGGCAATATCGGATATGTCCTGGTATGTATCCTGGGTTCCATGATGGTGATCCGCGGTGAGATCACATACGGCATCATCGTCGCTTTCATCGTATACGTCAGGATGTTCAACATGCCTCTCCTGATGATGTCTGACGCGATAGCCTCGATGCAATCCCTGGCCGCATCCACCGAACGCGTGTTCGACCTCCTGCTGGCGCCGGAGATGGAGGATGAAACGGAAAAGGGATGCGGGGTATCGGACGTCATCGGACGCATCGAATTCGACGACGTTAGTTTCAGTTATATAGAAGGGAAGGAGGTCATCCACCATTTCTCCCTCCGTGTGGATGCGGGACAGAAGATCGCGATCGTCGGCCCCACCGGTGCCGGCAAGACGACCGTGGTGAACCTGCTCATGCGTTTCTATGAATTGGACAGCGGGACCATCCTCATCGACGGCATACCGTCATCCCAGATGAAAAGAGAGGACGTGCACGATATGTTCTCGATGATACTGCAGGAGCCTTGGATCTTCGACGGCACCGTCCGCGAGAATCTAGTGTTCAACACCCCGGGGATAACCGACGAAAGGATGATTGAAGCCTGCAAGGCGATAGGCATACATGATTTCATCATGACCCTCCCTCATGGGTACGATACCGTGCTGAACGACAGATCCGGCATATCCGTGGGGCAGAAACAGCAGATAACGATCGCCAGGGCGATCATACGGAATGCACCCATGACGATATTCGATGAGGCCACCAGTTCCGTGGATACTCGGACCGAGAAGAAGATACAGTCTGCGATGGAACTCCTGACTGGGGGAAGGACGTCGTTCATCATCGCACACAGGCTTTCGACGATATGCGGATGCGACCTCATCATCGTCATGAAGGACGGCCGCGTGATCGAGACCGGAACCCACGACGAGCTGCTGGATGCGCACGGATTCTACAGGGAACTGTACAACAGCCAATTCGAGAACTGCGTCTGACGACGTCCCGTTCATAAATAGTCGTGTCAAAAAAATAGATGATGGGAGAGCGGTCCCCCGCCCTCCCGGTTTACTCCTTGTTCCCTCTCCTGAGGAATGACGGACCCTTCCAGCTCCAGTCTCCCATCAGGTGCATCATGGCCGGGACCACGAATCCGACGGTGATGAGTCCCTCGACGAGGATACCTACCCCTAGAGCGAATCCGAACTCCTGAAGCAGCGAGGAGCTGGTGAACAGCATGGTCAGGAAGGTACCGCCCATGATCAGCGAGCACAGGGACGTGACGGGTCCCGCTTTCATGACGGCGTCGCTGACGGCGTCGCTGTTGGACATGCCCTTGGTCTTGTTCTCCTTGATCCTGGTGGTCAGGAAGATGTCGTAATCCATACCCAGACCGAGCAGCACCACGAACAGGACGATCGGCACCAGCCAGAGCACCGGAGTGGACAGCGCCGTGGCGAACACGAGACGCGTCAGCGCGATGGTCCAGATGATGCTCATGACTATGGTGACCATCGATCTAATCGGCGTGAGGTAGCTGCCGAGGATCAGGAACAGCAGGATGACCAGCAGGATAATGACGATTATCCTGATGAACGAGAACTGGCTCTCGACCTCGTCGGATATGTCGTTCATCACGGCCGATGTTCCGCTGATGTAGGTGTTGGCGAACAATGCTCCGTATTCCGAATCGTATCCGGTTCTTCCGAGTTTAGGGTTGGAGTATTTACGCTGAATCAGAATCACGTTGACTGCTACGATTTTCCTGGTAGATAATTGTTCTAACCACACAGGTCGTGAACGATTACAGACAGATGCGCGCATCTGTCTGTAATCGTCGGTAGACCGTGAATGATAAAGGAGTGGACTTCGTTCTCAGCAGTTGGGAAAACAAATGAAAACGAGTCCGTCTATGTCAAGGTACGAAGCCAATAATATAGTTGACGCCAAGCTCAGCCGTCCTCTAGGTTCGAAATGGGATGAAAAACCGATCGGTAACAGGAATCTTCCGGCGATGGAGGTCCGCTACCGGGCTGGAATGGAAGTCATCGAGAACAAAAAGACCGTATCCCAAGTGGCCAGGGAATTGGGTGTGTCCAAAGGTTTCGTGTCCAAGTGGAAAAAGAAATACCAAGCGTACAGGGTCGCCAAGGTCCGCCGCAGAGATGTGACCATGGATATGTTCAAATCGACATCCAGCTGTCCGAAGCATGTCAAGTGCAAGGTAAGGAGCAGCATCAAGGGAAAGGTCCTCAAGCTCAGGAACAGATTCCCGTTCCTGGGTTCCGCCAAGATAAAGGCTCTGGGCGGTATCGGAGCAAGCTGCAGCACCATCGACAAGGTGCTGCGCGAATACGGGAAGATGGGGAACCCAAGAAGAGGCAGAGGAACAAGACCTACGGCAGTTTCGAACGCTCCCGTTCCATGGACATGGTGCAGATAGACTACAAGACCTGGGACGGAAGGTTCCATTCGCTGTTCGTTCTGGACGACCATTCCCGCGCGATAATCGGCTGGATGGTGAACGACAGACAGTCCGCGGATGACGTGGTGGATCTCCTGAAGGACACCTTCGGACACTGGCGCAACGTACCGGACCAGCTGCTGTCGGACCACGGTACGGAGTTCTATTCCATCACCGGAGGCAAGGGGCGCTCCAGATTGGATATGTACTGCAAGGAAGCGGGCATAAAACACATAATGGGGCGCGTCAGGCATCCGCAGACGCAGGGCAAGATCGAGAGGTCCCACTCGTCGGCCATCGGCGAGATGTCGTACTTCGGACCCACCGGTACGCTGGAGGAGTTCAGGTGTACGATGGCCAGATATGTGGAGTGGTACAACACCGAACGTCC
>JAFPVN010000035.1 GCA_017395275.1 Candidatus Methanomethylophilaceae archaeon
CAACAACCTCATCCTCGGATACTTCAAGATGAACGGGATTACGAGACCGCTCCCCGACAACGTGCTCGGGGAGATCCGTGCCGACGACATCGTCGGAAGGGTCATGGAGTTCTACGAGGCTGCTGGACTGAATATCTCCGATGACGGGGACAAGGGACCGGTGAGATTCGAGAACTACAGGACGGGCACGTTCCCCGAATACGGGTGCGGGGAACTGCATATCGTGAGGAACATGGTGCTCGGAAGGTTCCCCACGTACTCCAGCTCCATACAGAAGGACTTCATCGACATAGTCGGCAAGCACATGGCGAATCCCATCCTTGACGAGCTGCTGTCATCCTCATCGGCTGGGATCCCCGACATAGAACCCCGCGACATCCCCGAGGCGGACCTCACCTACATCAACGACCTGAACGCATCCCAAGAACAAGTATTGGATGCGGTGCGCAGATACGACCGCCTGGTGATACAGGGTCCGCCCGGAACGGGGAAGAGCCAGACCATCACAAGCATAATCGCCGACCAGGTATCGTCGGGGAAGACGGTGCTGATGGTGTCGGAGAAGAAGGCGGCGCTGGACGTTGTCCGTTCCAGGCTCGGTGACCTGTCGAAGTACTGCATACTGATAGATGACGTCAACGGGAAGCAGTCTTTCTATGCGCAGATGGACTCCATAACGTCCATCGAACCTCAAACCGAGAACAGTGTCACGGAATCGCCCGAGGACATATCCCGCGAGATACAGTCCAGATTCGATGTGTTGGATGGGATCGAGAGGACGATATACGACACCGACCATCCGGGAAGTGAACCCTACAGCCTGTACGTCTCCGGCAGAAGGCCGGACCCCTCGGATAAAACAGAGCTGCGCAGGTACAACGAGTTCAGGGGCATATTCTCAAAAAGAATTCTTGATTACGGGATGCCGGAAATCGCCGATGCCCACTGCCGCTTCGGAAGGAGGTCCCTCATGACCGACATCGGCGACTGCCTGGAGATGAGGGCGCAGCATCCCTGGATGATGGATCTCAGACCCGACCTCACCGATTACGACATAGAACAGGCCAGGACCGACCTGACCGACCTGAGGAAGGAGATCGTCCAGTGGAAGAACTCGGGCTTCTTCACCAAGATGATGGGCAAGCCAAAGATGAAGGCCCGCATCGAGGAGGTGATGTCGAGGTACTGGACGTTCTACAGGTGCACCGAACCTGCCTCCACAGAGTACGAACTTGATGAGTACCTCAACGGTCTGGCACATTACGATGAGTTCGCCACCGTGAACAACATATACGAGTCCCTCCCCGAATCCTCCAAGCTTTACGTGGAGATGATGAGGCGCGGCGAAGAGGAGGAGATCTGCTCCCCCAACCTGATCAACGACCGCCTCTACGCGTTCACATCGCTTCAATATCTACAGAAGTTCGAGAGCGAGAACAAGGCTGTTCTCAGGGATATCGAGATGTTCGATTCTCTCATCTCTGAGGTGAACGAACTGGTCAGGCGCAAGGAGCTCGCAGTCCGCAGTTCGCTGGACAGGAGACTGTCATCCTATCTCGACGCCATAAGGACGTCCAAGCGCTTCCCGGAGTTGAGGCGCGCCATCGAGATGAAGAGGAGATGGAGCGTCAACAAGTTCGTGGGGAAGTTCGACTACGAGCTGTTCGGCGGGATAAGGATATGGCTGCTGACCCCCGACGTGGTGTCGGAGATCCTCCCGTTGGAACCGGGACTGTTCGATCTGGTGATATTCGACGAGGCTTCGCAGATGTTCATGGAGAAAGGCGTACCGTCGGTCATGAGGGCGAAGAAGGTCGTCATCGCCGGCGACCACATGCAGCTCCGCCCATCCAGGCTCGGATCCGGACGCATAGGCATGGACGAGGACGATGCGGAGGACGACCAGATCCCCGTCCAGGAATCTGACAGCCTGCTGGACGCCGCCCGTTCGAGGTATCCGTCCGTCATGCTCAGATACCACTACCGTTCGAGATACGAGGAACTGATCCAATTCTCCAACCGGGCGTTCTACGGTGGAAGGCTGTGCGTCTCCCCCAACCTCGTGCCCGGGACTGAACCGCCGATACAGGTCCACAGGGTGGAGGACGGGAGATGGGCCGACAGATGCAACGTCCCCGAGGGCAGACGCGTCGTCGATCTGATTTCAGAGATACTCAGGACGAAGGGCGACGAGACCGTCGGGATCATCACGTTCAACAGCGCGCAGATGGACCTCATCGACAGCCTGCTGGAGGACAGATGCTCCGCCGATCCCGAATTCGCCGAGCTCTACCGCAACGAGGTGAAGCGCAGGGAGAACGGGGAGGACGTGGGGTTGTTCGAGAATGTGCCCGAGCAGGCAGTGCATAACGATCAGGGACCGTTGGGGATGACTACGGACGCATCTTTTACGGAGAAGCTGGATACCGTCATCAATGATGTACAGCTATC
>JAFPVN010000036.1 GCA_017395275.1 Candidatus Methanomethylophilaceae archaeon
CATCCCTTGAATGCGTCATTCCCGATCGTCTTTACCCTGTCTCCAAGTGTGACCGAAACCAGCATGCTGCATGCGCTGAACGATGATTCCCCTATGTCTACGAAAGTTGTCTTCGTATCGTCCAGGAACCTCAGGGTCTCGATCTGTGTTCCGTAGAATGCTCCGTTTCCGACTGTCCGGATCGAGTTGGGGAGAACGAGGCCGCCGGCAACGGATGAGGATCTGAATGCGTTGTTTCCGATGGTCTGGACCGCATCTCCGATCGTCAGATTGGTTATTCCGCTGTTCTGGAATGCGCTCTCGCCGATGCTGATGACGTTGTTGGTATCAAGGATGGTTATTCCGGATCCCATGAATGCATATGCTCCGATGGATTCGACGGTGTCAGGCAAAGTGACCAACAGCAAGGAACTGCAGTCGTAGAATGCAAAATCCCCGATGCTGTACACACTCTCTCCGAGTGTCAGCGAATCTAGGTTGCCACATCCTGAAAATGCCCTTTCAGGCAGTACGCCGAGTGTATCTCCGATTACAACGCTCGATAAATTGGTACATCCGTTGAACGAGTAGGGATACATTGTGGTGATACGGGGCATCTCGACACCAGTCAGGGAAGTGCAACCGTAGAACGGATAGCGGGATGCATCGCTGTAGATTGTGTTGAGGTACGTGAAAGAGAGGCTTCCGGACAGCGAAGAGCAGCCTCTGAATGCGTTGTATCCGATAGAGGTGATGTTGGATGCTGTTATGGACCTCAGGGATGAACATCCGTTGAAGGCGTTGTCGCCCAACGATGCCTTTGTACCCAAGGTCACCGTATCGAGCGAGCCACACCCGCTGAATGCATTTCCGGTGATGGTGGTCGCAGCGTTCAGCGTCACGGTCCTGAGAGATATACACATCGCGAAAGTGTAGCTGTTTACTGTGACCAGGCTGGGAAGCGTGATGTCCCTCAACGAACTGCAGTTATTGAACGCATACGTTTCGATAGTGGTTGCGGATTCAAGATTAACGGACGCCAGGGATGAACATCCGTTGAAGGCGTAACTGCGGACCGTGGTTACGGCGGGAAGGTTAACGGTAGTCAAGGAGCTGCATCCTACGAAAGCAGATGCAAGAACTGTATTGGCCGTTGCCGCCGAGAACACCTTGAGGGTGGAATAGACCTTGGAGACGGTGTTGTTGTTAACAGTCGATATTTTGTCGTAGTACAATTCTTCCAAGACTGTCATTCCTTCAAGAAGTCCGTTGCTGGAGTAAACGTCGTAGGCCGGTGCTCTGAATGTCTTCACAGGCGTCAGGCCGTAGAACAGGTACGCACAGTTTCCGGAGTACGTATTGTACTCGACATGCTCCACATTCGCATGGAAGAACATTGACATGAATGGGGGAAGTTGTTCAGGGTGCTCAACAGGATCAGCATTGGGATTATAATTGTATCCGGGGACGGTAGATGAAGGGTGATTGTTGTCTCTGTCGACGATGAATGTCTTCGTCTTCATCGAATAGTTCCACTGGCCGCCGTTGGATCCGAACACTCCCTTGTAGAAGATGTTCCCGTCAAGGCTCGAATATGCACCGCCGAACGAACCTGACAGGTTCTCAGTATACTTCTCGAGGATGACGCTCTCCACTGATGATTTCAACTCGAAATTCGGAACGACAACATCCGTCAGACTGGTATTTTCTCCTGCTGTGATAATCAGTTCATGATCGAAGTAACGGTATTCCCAGGTTCCGTCATCGTCTGCAGTCTTACCACTATAGGAAATTGACTCCAGATTCGTGTAGCCCTGCGATGGTAAGAATGATGCTAGATAGACATCATTGACGAAGCCTTCGACGTTCAATATCTGTACATCTGCCTGATGATCGAAATCCACGAGAGTCAACTCTGTGGCGTTGGAGGGCGAGGTCGCAGTTATCCTAAGGGTGTATCCCGAGAACGCATACTCTCCTATTTTGACGTCGCTGGTATTTTTGATGTCTCCGCTGGTTGCTGCAGACGACTCGTCGCCCTCGCAGAGCACGATTCCTAATGCGACGAGAGTCACTAGTGCCAGGCAAAGAGATATTTTCAATACAGTCTTTGAATTCGAACCCATACAAACACCTCAGATCAGCACATCCGCAAGATAGTTCCCAGCCATAGCCTTGAGCCTGTCGCCTCCCGCATCGGGGATGACACGGTAACCCGGAGCGCTGGTATACAGCAGCTCCGCATCGTTGATCATCCTGTCCTTCGCCCTGTCGTAGAAGCTCCAACCCAAATCTATCACTATAACCGAGATTCCTTTTGCGTCCCCCTCGTTCCTCACGTCGACATCGTACCTTATCTGGTACATGCCGGTTGTACGGTCGATCGTCGACATCTTCGCCACATACGCGCTCAGCACCGATTCGACGTTGATGAGCATCGCATATGAGAGATTGTCCTTGCTGGCTCCCGCCAGCCCCATGCCCTTCAGGAAGATGTTGCACCAGAGCATCGGCGAGATGTAATCGATCATGTTCCTGTCGATTATCACCATGCTCAGGTCCCTCTCCACGTCCGTGGACGAGGGGATCTCCTCCAGCTCCATCACCAGGGTCTTCAGGCCCTTGAGGTTGGTGCTGTCGGTGGACCTTCTGTAAAGGGCCTCCAAAGTGGTTTTTATCAGCCTGTTCTCAGGCCTGTTCTGGGAATACGTCTCGTATTCGACGTATATCCTCTCCTTGTGAATGTAATTCTGTCTGATGTGCTCGTTGAACACGATCTTCCCCTTGAACGACTTCTCGTTGCCGGAGACCACGTGGTATTTCGACCTCAGTCCCCTGTTGATGAGCTTGTGGACGGTGTCTATGAACACCCTGACGAAGAACTCGAACAGGTTCTCTGTGAGCCCCTTCTTCGTGCTCATACCGAAGATGGCGTACAGCATCTCCATCAGTATCCTGGAGGAGCCATCGTCGGTCTTTATGTCGGACATGTCTGGGATGAGGTTCACGTATGTCCCGTCCCTGAAGGTGACGAGGCCTATGCAGTCCCTGGCGCTGATGCATTGTCCCCTCGGTGTGCGGTCCAGCCTTAGGTAATCGAATCCTTCCAGCAGCTTGATCATGGTCAGGTACTGCTTGCTGCACGACTCGTTGATATACAGCGCGTCCGATTCCTTCAGCTGGATCGTCTCGGTCATAGGTCCGCTCCCTTGTATATCTGGATGTACGCGTCAGGGTTCATGAATACGCGGTAGTCCTTCACTATGTCGAATATATCCGGCAGGTTGAACTTCATCTGGAATTTGGACCTTGGCCTCATGGTGATGAAGTCGCACTTCCTCGGGTCGTTGGCCCTTCCGAGAACCCAGCACATTTTTTCATAATCATCGAAGAAATACTCCTGCAGCAGGGGGATGACCTTGTTGATGAAGCACTGTGCCAGATCATCCATGGTGTGGACGCTGATGAAGTATGCGTGACCCAGCATGTGCTCCCTGTCGTAGAGAATCTCCACGCGCTTGTTGATGGTGTCCAGCAGCTTGCTGATATCTATACCGGCGATGACCCTCCCCCTCAGGACGTCG
Source organism: Candidatus Methanomethylophilaceae archaeon (assembly GCA_017395275.1). Lineage (GTDB taxonomy): Archaea > Thermoplasmatota > Thermoplasmata > Methanomassiliicoccales > Methanomethylophilaceae > SIG5. The sequence continues at coordinate 3,564 of JAFPVN010000036.1, forward strand.
GGGTTCGGCATCATTTCGATGAACTCGAACCTCCTCCTCAGTGCCGCGTCCAGGGCAGTCAGCGACTTGTCCGCTGTGTTCATGGTACCCAGGACGTACACGTTGTCGGGCACCGAGAACATGACCTTCATCTGCGCTAAGGAGACCTCAAGACACTCGGGGTTGCCCTTCCTCCTGGACGATTCGAGAAGCGTGATCAGCTCTCCGAAGATCCTGGAGATGTTACCTCTGTTGATCTCGTCGATGATGAACACGCAGTTGCCCTCGTCGACGGGATGGTCGTGGTTGTACAGGTTGTAGATGTACTTCTTCGTGGGCGCTATGATCCTGTAGGGTTCGTCCTTGTCCGGGAGCTTGGTGAGCTTGGCGGGCCCGTTGGGAATCTCTATCCACTTGACGTGGCATCTGTCGGTCATGTCGTACACGACACCGATCATGTCCGTCGTGTTCCAGGTGACCAGCGAGATCAGGACATCTCCGACTCTGACGCCCTCCGGGATGAAGCACGAATCGATGGTGGACGTCTCCTTGGAGTTGAGGACCGCTTCGTCATCCATCATCACCGCGTAGATGAAGTTGTCATCGGACAGCCAGGCGAGCTCCTCGGGTATCGCACCCTCCAGCATTTGGGGGTGGTCCGCCTTCTTGCAGAAGTTGTAGAACATTCCCGGCGTGGGGACGTAGATCAGCTGACCGTCCTTGTCCACCTCCGGCCTGATACCCTCGATGAAATCATCGTAGCTCAGGGACTGGTGGAAGGTCATGAAGGCGATCCTGCCCATCTTTGTGTACTTGTCGTACTTCTCGAGCGCCAGCGAATAACCCTCTGCGACGATGTCCTCGAACGGGCGGTTCTCAACGATAGAGACGGCGTAATTCACCGTATTGTATGTCTTACCCGTTCCGGGGGGTCCGTAGAGCAGCAGGTTATTGGACAGTTCCATGAGGGATCACCTCAGTACATATCGCTCTCTTCGGATAGCCAGGACTCATCGAACTCGGTGTCGTTGATCTGGTCGAACGTTATCTCCGCCTCGACGAGTCCTTCCTTCACCTTGATGTCCTTGTCTTTCTCGGTGTAGGTCATGTCGAAGTGCGATTTCACTGTGATGGACTTTCCGAGGTACCTGTAGGTGGCGACGGCGACGAACTCTCCGGACGAGGGGGAGTCCTCCTTCATGTGCATCTTGTACGCGCTGTATCCTGGAACCGATTTTATCTCGGTGACGACGGCCTTGAACTGGTTGCCGTCGTCGGGGAAGACGTCGACGGAGACGCTCTGGGGGTTGGCACCGAACAGCGAGTTGATGTACAGGTTGCCGGTGGCGACGAAACCGTCGGTGGTGAGCTTGGATATTCCGCTCAGCCTGTTCTTGGAATAGACGTTGCCGACGGTGACCAGCGACTGGGAGTCGTAGGGCTTGTCGACGATCTGCGAAAGGAAGATGGATGCGAGCACGAACGAGAGGGTCAGAATACCCAGTGTGAACGTGCCAGCGAACCTCCAGGGTCCGAGCAGGTTGTAGTTGAACACGGTCATGATGAGCCTCAGCAGCGTGAACGCGGCTGCGATGGCGAGCATGACGCGGATCCTGACGAAAGCCTCCCTCATGTGCCTGCGACGGGGGGCATCCGCTTCGGTGGTGATCTTCGCACCCTCCGCCCTGTAGATACAGACGGCGTCGTCGTTGTGCTTCCTGTAGAACAGGACGCTGTCCCCGGGTTTGGCGTCGATGGCCTTGAGGACGGCATCCTCGATGGCCACTTTCTTATAATCATCAATCTTGCTAGATCCGATTATCCTCATTTTTCTACCTCTATCGTTTTGAACCTTTCTTTAAACGGTTTAGTACCTCCTTATCTGGAGGATCACGAATATCATCGCCACTATGGCGATTGTGACTGCTAGTATTCCGATCGCGACCGTAGTCCCTATGTTCTCCTTTGGCGGGGCCGGTGTCTCGGCCGCATAGGATGCGACGAGGGTGGCACCGTCCATATCCTCCGTCACGCGGAGGTTGCAGACGTGGCTGTCCCTGCTGTTGGAGACGTTGGTGCCGTTGATGTACCATCCGGAGAAGATGAATCCCTCCTCGTCGGGGGCGGTGAAGTCGTGGGTATCACCCACGGACAGGGTCAGGGTGACCGGCTCCGAGATGATGTCCACGTTGGTCGGTTGGGACTCGTTCTGGAGGCTGGATGTGGCGATGTAGCGTACTGTTATGGTGGCAAACTTGGAACCGGGCGACGGGATAACATCCTTGAGGTTGAGTCCGGTGCATCCGACGTATGCCCCGGATGTGACTGGCGCAGATGTAACCGCGAGTCCGCTCATCCAGTAGGATATCTCCGGGATGTCGGGGATGGTCGCCGTGGCCTTCCCGCTGGAGTCGGTGAGCACTGTGGCGTAGTTCTCGTCCTCGCAATATATCTGAATAGTCTGCGCTCCGACGACGTTCTCTATGGTGGGTTCGTTGGCGTCGCTGTTGAAGTATGTGACGACGGTGACCTGGGTCATTCCCGAGACCCTGATTTGGTCGGCCGAGATCCACTTGATGTACTTGTCCTGTCCGCTGATGACGAATCCCTCGGATACGTTGCCGCTCCATCCCGTGATGGTGATCGTCATGTTAGCTGCATCGGCCCTCTTCTGCACCGTGAGGTTGGTACCGGCGACGGAGTACCTCATGCTGAGGACATCCCCTACTTCAAGTCCCGTGTCGGTGTATGTGGTCAGCACCGACGGGGTTCCCCTGTCGACGCTCCACGGGGCGGATGCGCAGGTCGATACGAAATCGAGGTCGGAGTATGCGGAAGGCATCTGCTGGCTCTGCGGCGTGAACGTGTATCCGGGGAGGTCCTCGATGCCTACTTTGCATGATGTTCCCGCCTTGACGGTGAATGCGAAGGTCAGTGTTCCAATGTACTGTTCCACTGTCTTCGACATCTCTATTCCCGCGGGGGTGATGCAGTAGACTTTGACGGAATCCGGCAGGTCACCGAGGATAGTCCCGTTTATTGTATACGATATCTCGTCGGAGTTCACCGACGCGTTGAAGATCGCAGTGTGCGGCATCGCTACGCAGGTGACGTAGTTGTCCGCTATCTCCTCGACGGACCTGTTGCCGTCCGAGGGCAGGTTGAATGTGAATGTGTATTCCGATGCGGGCGAGGAGGTACCTGCGCCCGAGGCGTAGATGTAGATGTACGCGCTCTCCCCACCGGCCACCGTCCAGGTGGGGATGGTGTAATGCAGCAGCACGATTCCGTCCTCACCGGAGTATGCGTTGGCGAACCATGCCCTTCCGGGGGTGAGGTCCGCGAATCCGGAGGTGAGTGTGTCCTTCGTCCTTATGGTGTACTCGTAGCCGTCCTGAACCTGATAGTACCAGTCCGCCTTGACCAATACACCCTGAATGACGGCACCTCCCGCGTAGTACTCGTCGATCCTTCCCTTGGTGGTGATTTCTATGGAGTAATCGTCGGCGGTTATCGTGATGTCCGTGAACGTGACGGTGTTGGCGTATGCGTTTCCTCCGCCGTCCAGGTGATCGGGGAGGTCGTGGGTGCTCACCGGTGTGGGATAGATGGCCTCCACGTCATAGAATGAATAAGAGCCAGTGAGTCCCTTTATGAGAAGCTTCCATCCTGTCTTTATCACAGACAGGGTGACGAGTGCGGTACCGTTGTCGTCGGTGCTGCGCGGGATGACGATGCCGTCCGTGCTGCCCTCGATCGTGAAAGTGCCGTCGCCATTGGGGTAGGAGTTGTACCACATCGCGCTTATCTCGACGCCCGGTGCGAACCTTCCGCTCTGGTCCCTCACGATTACCCTTATATAATTCTCGTTGGAGACGAACGTCATCCCCGGCCACACGTCGCCGGTTACGGTACCGTAGCTGTAGGTGTCCGTATCGAACGTGAATCCTGGTGCGGTCACGGATGTGACGTTGACTATGGTCCCGCCGACTGAATCGATTGTGTATGTCCCGTCGGCCGCCGTGAGGAGCGAACCCTCACTCATCACGGTCCCCTCGGAATCGGTGATGTTGTAGTTTATCGTCGCGTTAGCAATCTCCTTGGCGCCCTTGTCCTTCACCGAACCGCTGAGGTGGTAGACCGTACCGCGGTAATCCGTCGATGCGTTGCCGGCCGCTATGCCGTTGCACTTGGCGGCGACGGAGTAGAGTCCGGCGGGATCGGCGACCTTTATGTCTCCCTGAGTGTAGTCCACGGTGTATAGATACACACCCTCGGTGGTGGTCGACACGTAATAGCCAGCAACGGAGAGCGATGCCGCTTTGACATCGGAAAGCACGGCGGTCCCGTCCTTCTTTATGTCAAGCGCGAGCGTGCAGTCCCCGTTGATCTCGCAGCCCACCTCGACTATGACGAAGTTGGCCGCGCTGAAGATAGGCGAATAGTCGCCGACGTCGCTGCGAATCTCGGTCAGGGTTATATCGTATATCATGCCGTATCTCAGGATCTTCCCGAAATCCGGGCTCATGGTGTTCACGTTGTACCATAGACCATTGCCGGTGTCCCTGACCCACTCGGCGGCGCTGAGCTCCTTAGGAAGTTCATCTGACAGATATGCCAGATCGGAGTAGTCCGTGGAGTCCTGGTCGTAGACCTTGATCGATACGCTGCGTATGTACGACGAGTCTGCTGCGTCCGACGAATCGGTGCCCGCGCATACGAATGCGAGGGCTATGGCCAACGTGACGGCGGCGATGAATAAGACTAACGACCTTCCCTTACTGACCATGTGTTTCCCTCAGATGTAGCTGGCAACTATCAACATCTCGTAGATGAACCCTGCACCCAACACGATGGCCGCAAGCCCTATAGCCAGCGCAGCCATCTTGATGTGCTGCTTGGACGAGGTCAGGAGGGTACTGATCACCCTGACCGCCTGGGCCTGTTCGTATGCCCTCTCGTCGTTAGCGGTCTCCCTCACGTTCCTCCAGAGGACGGACGAGATGGAGGATGCGTCGGACATGCTCATCATCACCTTGCACCCGAGGATCGCAGATATGCACAGAAGTGCCACAGCGGTTATCCTGGTGAGGAAGACGATGGATTTCTCCGTTCCGACCAGCGTCGTGCTCATCCCGGAGATGAGCGAAATCATGAGTATCAGGGACACGATCGACGTGGCCAGAATGGCGACGGCGCCGTTGTGGACGGTCTTCACCTCGGCCGACATCCCGTTCATCAGTTCCTTCGATACCGATACGATCTCCTCGTTCGAGGCGTCGGACAGGAAGAGCCCGTATTTCTTAACGAACTTGCCCAATTTCACCATAGATGTTCGTCCAACGTAATGTATTCCATCGTATAAATCACCTTAGGCCGGGATTATATCGGTTTCGCACATATGCCAGACGCGTAAAAGTATCGAAAAAGCCGTTATTTCGGCAGTTTTTCCCCTTCGGGCTCCGGAACTGACCGGAACAAGGGAATGATGGATGATTGGTCAACATATCCAGCTTATCAAAACGATGCAGACCCCCCCCCATTTTACGGTGATTTTTCACTCACTTTTCGAAAAAATAAACCAAATTGAATATTCAGCCGAGAATATTCTGCCGAATCTTTAAATATCCCTATTTAGTAGTCAAATTCGCAGGAGCGTGACTCATGCACACACAAGACACCGACAAGAGGCACTTCGGCCGCAAGACCGTCGTCATCGTAGCGGTAGCCTTGGTGTTAGCAGTGCTCTCTGTGTCCGCATTCTACAATGCGAACGGACATTCCCTCGACCTCAGGGACAGGGAGGTCCGTCTGATCGTGACCGATTCGATGGACGGTGAGAGGATGCCCTACAGTGTCCCGACCATACCGAAGGACAGTCTCGTCGTGGTGAAGCTCATCTCCGATGAGGAGAAGAAGGATCTGCAGACAGGGGACGTCATACAATTCAGGTACGGCTCCGTCCTCAACCATCACCGCGTGGTCACCAACAACGTCGAGGAAGGCTATGTCATCACTCACGGCGACAACACCGACTCCGACGAGAAGGTATACTACTCGGCGATCCGCGGAGAGGTCATGGGTGCGAACCATGCAGCCGGCGAGGTGGTGACCTTCGTGAAGACATACGCCTTCGTGATAATCGCCCTTATCGCGGTGTTGTTCATAGGGAGTCTGCTGGTGGATGAGATCCGCCGGGAAAAACAAAAGGAGGAAAACTAATGAAATCCAAGAAAGTAACGATGCTCGTTGCGGCATTGGCTGTCGCTGTTGTGGCACTGGCCGGAATCGGTTACGCTACTGTAGCATATACCGCAACCACAACCAATGGCAATAACACGATCGATGTGACATATGTCCAGTTGAGCCAGGACGGGGACGCTAAATATGCGAAGGTCTCCTTCATTGGAAAGGAGTATTTCAACACCGTTTCTGCATGGACTGGAGATTACAACACAGGATCTGAGCAGATAACATACACTGTGACCGGGGAGACTCCGGCAGTATCGCCTGCTACTAATGTTTCCGCTTACATTATATCAAAGAGCGGTGATGATGGCCTCAAGCTGAAGATTACGGATACCGACGGTGCATTATACAAGATCGATATTACTGCGAATGCAGCAATGGGCGGATCCGGCATACACTACTATTTCGGATTGCAGAAGGGCTCTGATGCTATCATCTGGTCAGCAGATGAGGGCCAGGTTTCTGGTTCAACGACCACTTGGACAATTAATACGGTTCCCGCAGCGGATGTCAGTGCTGGCGGTATTACATACCAGGTGATTGTTGCTGCATATGGTTCGACCACCACTCCCCCTACGGATCCTAGCGCGATTTCGTTTGAATTTGTCGCATCATCCTTGTCGGCCTAAACTGATTAAAAAATGCCTGCTTCGGCAGGCAACTTTTCATTATATTGAGGGGAGAACCGTGCAACCAAAAACAATAGGGGCGTTAACTATTGCTTTGATAGTAACTTCTGCAGGGTTCATTTGTGTCCCCCAATTTGTAGGGCAATCGGCTGGAGCCATTCCTGCTGAGGATTCGTCAAGAAATACGGAAATATCCGAAGGTTTTACACTTAAACTTACGGACTCAGATGGTAATGATTTAAGTGATCCGTTGTTCGGGGGAAAGGTTGTCATATACTTTGATACCATCGATACTCCGAACGGGACCATATATCGTCTTAAGGCCATGCTTTCAATCAAAACCATACCCGCTAATTTATTGATATCTGCTCCGGCAGGAACCTTTAAGATGGCTGCAAGTGCAACCGGCTTCGAATCATTCCTTGAGGAAACGGGAATGAGAATAACAGTAACAGATGGAGATAAAGACTATTCCGCAGATTTACTGAAAGATAACAATTACTCTAGTGACTTCATGGATGGTACAATCACAGGTGCATTCGATCCCAACGTAAATTATTCCGTTTCTGTGAATCTTATGGACGGATACGAATCCGCAGTACCACCGGAAGTGGTGAATAACATTGCTCTAACATTCCAAGCTACTGTCGCCGGAGGCATCCATCAGGTGGCATTCATATCCGAGGGCGAAACCGTCAAATCATATCTCGCATTCGACGGCGACGTCATAAGCGACCTTCCGTCCGTATCGCGCAGCGGATACTCGCTCCAGGGATGGTTCACCCCGGACGGAAGGGAGATAACCGAAGGCTACGTCATATCCCCCGACGAAGGGGACATCGTCGCCATCGCATCATGGGAGGAGAAGAGCAGCAACACCGCAATATACGTTGCCATAGGCGGCGGAAGCGGACTATTGATCGCAGCACTTCTATTACTCCTATTGCTCAAGAGGCGCAACGAAGGTGAGGCCCAATGAGGAC
>JAFPVN010000037.1 GCA_017395275.1 Candidatus Methanomethylophilaceae archaeon
CGTCATCAACATGTTGCTGGATCCGGTGCTCATATACGGTGCGGATCTGGGGCTTACGGGCGCGGGGATAGCGACCTCGGTATCGGCGTTCGCATCCACGCTGCTGGGGCTGTACTGGTTCCTCTCCGGGAAGATGTATCTGAGGATATCCTTCAAAGGCTTCAGGATAAGGTGGGACCAGTTCCGCGACGTGCTGGCCGTGGGGCTGCCGAGGATGGTGGAGGTGTTCTTCATCTGCTTCCTGTCGGTCGTCCAGCGTATCATCATGATCCCGAAGCTGGGGGTGATGTCGTCGGCCATGTACAACGTGCCGTGGAGCTTCGTCAATCTGGTGATCGTGATATCCCAGGCGGCGGGTGCGGCATTGGTGCCGGTATGCTCCGCCGCGTTGGGCGTGAGGGATGCGGACAAGGCCGATGCCGCCTTCAGGTACATCTCCAGGATTGCCCTGATATCCATGTCGGTAATCGCGCTGATAATACTGGCGTTCGCGGACTGGTTCGTGATACCCATGTCCACGGATCCGACGCTGGAGCCGTACAGGGACATCTACGCCTACGGGCTGAGGGTGTACATGCTGTGCATCCCGTTCCTCGGGCTGATAGACCTCGGGGGATCGCTTCTCCAGGCGCTGCGCAAGGCTAGGTTCCCGATGTACACCGCGTTCGTAAGGAACATAGTCCTGATCGCCCTGATAGCGTTCTGTTCCACCATGGAGGAGGTCTTCTGGGCGGTGTTCTCGATAGAGGTGTTGGGAGGTTCGCTGAACCTCATCCTGGCGAGATGGTCGATGCGGAGGTTCCGCAGATACATGTGCGCGAATCCCGAATCCCCGGCGGGGACATGACGGTTGGCTCATCTGAGAGAGCTACGTCTCAGGGGTGTTCCGGAAAGAAAATGGTTAATACCGACACGTGCATAAAGCGTCTATGGGAAAGTACGTCATCAAGCAGAAATCCAAAGATGCGTTCTTCTTCGAACTCGTCGCCAGCAACGGCGAGGTCATCGGTACCTCACAGGACTACCGCAGCCTCAGCTCCGCTAAGGGCGGGGTAGGTTCCGTTCAGAGGAACTACTATGCCGACGTCGAGGACCAGACCCTCCAGGACTTCCAGCCCCTTCCGAGACACCCCAAGTGGGAGCTCTACGAGGACGATGTCGGGGAGTTCAGGTTCAGGCTCAAGGCCATGAACGGCGAGGTCATCCTCAATTCCGAGGGTTACTCTGCGAAGGCCTCCGCCAAGAAAGGGATCGAGGCAGTCAAGAGGAACGCAGAGTCCGAGATCACCATCGAGGGCAAGGAGTGAGAGATCACCCCTACGGGGGAGGGATGCCTCCCGTAGCAAATCATTTACAAACGATGTGCTGGCACATCAGTTCTGAGAGTCACTTGAAATAATAACCGCGGTGCTTGATCTCGTTCAGGAGCATCTTCATGTCGGTGACGTCGGTGCCGTCGTTCTCTGCCGCATAGAGTATGTGCTCGGCCTCGGGATAGGACACCTCGGTGCCTATTCCGTACATGTAGCATAATGCTAAACCCCTCCACGAATCGGCGTAGTCGGGGAAGGCGTTTCTGTAGCAGTTGAATGCGAGGACGCCCATGCTGTCGTCCCTGGATTCCATGTACTCGGCGAGGTAGCAGTCCGCCGCGCGCAGAAGGAGATAGTCGTCCCCGCCGCTGTCGGCTGCGCGGCAGAAGAGGTTGCCCGCCCTCTTCAGGTCGAGGCCGAGGGAACCGGCGTAATGGCTGTAGGCTATGGTCTGAAGGCCCTCGACGGCATCCTCGAAGGACGATATCCATGCCTCGTCGGCCGCATCGGCGTCCGTCTCGGTGCCTATGCCCCTGTAGTGGAGCGTCCCGAGCATGAACCTCATTTTCCTGTCGCCGCTCTCCGCGCGGCGGGAGGTCTCCTCGAATATCTGCCTGTCGGTGTATTGGCAGGCGTCGCCGTCGATCCTGCTGAATATGGCGGATCTCAGTTCATCGTCGGAGAGTTCGTTCACGGGCATGCGGTTTTTTCTACAAGGTATATATACTTAAAGGAATCGTGGAACGATGATTCATTTTTCATGGATTGAACAATATTCGGTTCATACGTTGATAAATCTGATGAAAAAAAATTTCATATTTATCTAAAGAGAATAGGTAACTGGGAAATGCGGAAGGATGTCCCGCATCCCGTTTATTCGTTCCTCTTCCTCATGTACATGAACGCACCGACGCCTATGGCGGCGACGGCGATCACGGCGATGATCGCGCCGACGATCAGTCCCACGTTCGTTCCTTTTCCGCCTTCGTCGGGTGCCGGCGATGCGTCGTATCCGATGTAGAACATGGACAGCTGGTCGGTGTCGAAGGATGCCTTCCCGTCGGCGAAGGTGCAGGGGACCGATACGGAAACGGCGTCGTCCTTGATGCAGTACGCCTTCAGCCCCTCGGCGGTCTTACCCTCGGGTATGGCGAAGGGGACGGCGACCGTCGCCTTCCCCGTTCCCAGGGAGTTCCCGCTGTACGTGAAGTTGTATACAGGACAATCCCCCACGAGCTGTCTCAGGGTCTCGTCCAGCGCGGACTTGTCCACGGGAATGACGGTGACGGCGGAGTCCACGAGGTTCATGGATTGTATCACGTTCCTGTCGAACACGGCCTTTATACCGTCCTTTAGGAGGAACTGTAATGAGGTATCCGGATTGGACTTGACCCTCTCCTGCGCGTAGAGGATGTCCTCGGGGGACACGGCGATGCTGTGGGTGTCCGATGCCTTGGAGATCACGGCGCCGTCGGTCACCATGTCCACTTCCAGCTTCACCGCCTTGCTTCCCTTTTCTATGAATACCGCCCCTCTCAGGTGGGCGGCGTCGACGGTAATCGGAGTAGTACCGTCGGAGTCATAGAGGTGGTCGTCGGTGAACGCGTCCGCGGCGACCTCCGTCAGTCCGTTGCTCATGCACAGCTCCCTGACGGCGATGCATCCGAGGAACGCCCCCTCGCCTATGGATGTGACCGAGTCGGGGATGATGACCGTCGTAAGGTCGTTGCAATACAGGAACGTCCCGTGGCCGATGGCGGTGACGCCCTGCGGTATCGTGACCGACGTTATCCCGCTGTATCTGAACGCGTAGTCGCCTACGGACGTGAGTCCCTTCGGAAGTGCCAGATCATGCAATACAGTGGTGTAGCTGACCGCATCGCCGCCTATGGATGTGACGCTGTCGGCGACGTTCAGGGATCCGGCGTTGCCGCACATATAGAACGCGAAATCACCGATGCGGGTGACCCCGCTGTCCACCGTTATGGAGGTGACCAGGCCGCGGAACTCGCTCCAAGGCTGTTCGTCCGCGGTGGCGAAGTCGTCCATGTCCCCGGTTCCGAATATCCTGAGCGCACCGTCGTTGTATGACCAGCCTATGTTCCCGTTCACCTCTCCCTGCCTGTCCGTGAGTTTCATCTTTCCATCGGACTTGACGAACAGGTTCCCGTGGAGGGCCGCAGCGGTGGAATCCATTATGGTGGTGCCGTTCTTCGCGTAGAACACCACCGGGAAGTTCCCTACGCCGATCTCCGTGATATCCGGACCGAAGTATACGGTCTCGAGATTGTCCAGTCCGCTGAGGGCGCGGTCGCCGATGCGGGTGATGCCGCCGATGATGGCCAGGGAACGGATTTCATCACTGTACTCCCACCATATTAGATGGGAGTCCGCCTCATAGTCTGCAGTGGCGCCCGTGCCCGAGATGATGAGGATTCCGCCTCTAAGTGACCATTCGGCGTTCCCGTCTACCCCGTAAGGAGCCATCCTGACGAGCTTGCCATTGTTCTTCAGGAACGTGGCACCCTTTATGCTGTCGAGATCGGCGAGATCGGTGACCGTGACCCTGTCCGGTTCGTAGAGGTCGAGGTCGGTCACGCTGGTATCGTAGATGGATAGGAGGCTGTCGCTGAAGTATATCCTTTCCAGACCCGTGCAGCCTGATAAAGCGCTCAGGTACAGCGCGGTCACGGTATCGGGTATCGATATCTCCCTGAGGGAACTGCAGCCATGGAATGCGCTGCCCCCGATGCTGGTTATGTTATCGCTCAGGGTGATGGCCTCAAGCGACGTGCAATTCTTAAACGCCACGCTCCCGATGGATGTGACCGAGTCGGGGATCGTGATCGAGGTCATGGATTCACATCCAAGGAATGCGACATAACCGATGCCGGTGATGCCGTTCTGGATGACGACCCTCTCGAAGGGGTGCTCCCTGTAATCGTTCGCATCATGACTCCCGCTGGGGGGATCGATGGTCCCTGTCCCCGACAGCGTGAGCAATCCCTCCGATTCGTAGTATTCCCACGACACCGATCCCAGCGTCCCTGAGACGCTCGGGGAGTCGGCGGACGAATCGTCGGCGGCCGCCGCGACGGTCAGGAATGCGATCGATACGGCGAACAGCGACAGCAGAACGAGGCTTCTTCCAGAGAGGACGCGTCCGCTGCGCGGACGTTCGTGGCCCGGGGTCATGTATGAAGAATCGCAGACGGGACGATAAATGTTTATTCGTAAAGTTTCGGTAACGAACGTAACTATCGACCGTAGATATCCCTCCTCTTCCTATGTATCTCCAACAACAACGGAGGAATGAAGATGACAATGGCGGAACCGGAATGGTGGGGTTACATCGAGTACGAGGTCGTGGGTGGCTATCCCGTTGCCGTAGGCTTCAAGAAGGGTACCCCGGAGAGGATCAAGAGGGCGTACCGCAGGGACCAGGCGGCCTTCAGACGGGCGAGGGAACAGGGCATAGAGCTGTGATCACACAGGATCCAGCGCGTTCTCCTCCTCGATGTCCGCCTCCTCTATGGCGTCGTCGGATGTGGTGAGGAGGGACGAGACCGTCCCCGTCCGATGGTTTAATACCGTCCCCGTGCATCATCATCCGTGAAGTACGGAACAGCCCTCATGGCAGTGGCGGTCGCCGTCGTGGTGACGTGCGCCTGCACTATGATAGCGATGAACAAGGACACCGGCGACGACCGCAGGATCGGCATCATCGGCGCCATGGACGAGGAGGTGTCGTCACTCAAGGATTCGATGCACATCGACAGGAAGGAGACCGTCGCCGGCATGGAGTTCTGCATCGGCACCCTTGACTCGCACAAGGTCGTCATAGCCCAATGCGGCATGGGAAAGGTGAATGCCGGCATATGTGCCAACGTCATGATCAACGACTTCGGGGCCTACTGCATAATCAACACCGGGGTGGCCGGTTCCCTGGACAATATTTTGGATATAGGCGACATGGTGATCTCCACGGAGGCGGTGCAGCACGACTTCGACGTGTCCCCCATAGGCTTCATCAAAGGTGAGATCCCCTACACGGGACTGGTGGCGTTCCCCGCCGATAAGAAACTGATATCCTCAGCCGAGCTCGCCATTTCGGAGTGCGCTCCCGAGATCAAGGCGGTGAAGGGAAGGGTATGCACCGGCGACCAATTCATCAACACCCCGGGGCAGAGGGACAGGATCACCTCGGAGTTCGGCGGACTGTGCTGCGAGATGGA
>JAFPVN010000038.1 GCA_017395275.1 Candidatus Methanomethylophilaceae archaeon
ACGTTCGTGGATCCTGCCTATACGTCGCAGATCTGCTCGTCCTGCGGCACATTGGTGCCGAAGGACCTGTCCGTAAGAGTACATAAATGTCCGCACTGCGGACTGATCATGTCCAGGGACAGGAACGCAGCGATAAACATCTTGAACCGCGGTTTGGGGCTGCAAACCAAGGCCGGTAATAGCCTGAAATGCCATGACGGGAGTTCTCCCTGAGCGCAGGATCTGATTTTAGGGCAACCACCCTAAAACTTAGAGGGCCATGAAAACGGAGGGCCGGAGCCCCCCTTGGGTTTCAGTAGGACACACCCTGCCAGAGCATGGCGTTGGCGACCTTCTCGAATCCGGCGATGTTGGCGCCTGCGACCAGGTTGCCCTCCATTCCGTACTTCTTGGCTGCCTCGGATGCCTGCTTGTAGATGTTGACCATGATGCCGTGGAGCTTCTCGTCGACCTCGTCGAAGGACCAGGAGAGCCTTGCGCTGTTCTGGCACATCTCGAGTGCGGAGGTGGCGACTCCTCCTGCGTTGGCCGCCTTCGCGGGACCGAAGAGGACGCCAGCCTTCTGGAAGGCTGCGATCGCACCGGGGGTGCTGGGCATGTTGGCTCCCTCGGCGACTGCCATGACGCCGTTCTTGACGAGGATCTTCGCGGATTTCTCGTCGATCTCGTTCTGGGTGGCGCAGGGGAGTGCGATGTCACAGGGGATGGTCCAGATTCCGGAGCAGCCCTCGGTGTACTTGGCGGTCTTGGAGTAGTCGACGTAGGTCTTGATCCTGTCCCTCTTGACCTCCTTGATCTCCTTCATGATCTTGTAGTCGATTCCCTTCTCGTCGTAGATGTATCCGTTGGAGTCGGAGACCGCGATGACCTTGGCGCCCAGCTGGGTGGCCTTCTGGCATGCGTAGGTGGCGACGTTTCCGGATCCGGAGATGACGACCTTCTTGCCCTTGAAGGACTTTCCTGCCTCCTTGAGCATCTCGTTTGTGAAGTAGCAAAGGCCGTATCCGGTGGCCTCGGTCCTGGCGAGCGATCCGCCGGAGGGGATTGCCTTTCCGGTGAGGACGCCGGTGAACTCGTTCCTCAGCCTCTTGTACTGGCCGAACATGTAACCGATCTCCCTGCTTCCGGTTCCGATGTCTCCTGCGGGGACATCCGTGTCGGGGCCGACGTGCTTGGTGAGCTCGGTCATGAAGGACTGGCAGAAGCGCATGATCTCGTTGTCGGACTTGCCCTTGGGGTCGAAGTCGGATCCTCCCTTTCCTCCTCCGATGGGGAGGGTGGTCAGGGAGTTCTTGAAGATCTGCTCGAATCCCAGGAACTTGAGGATGGAGAGGTTGACCGAGGGGTGCAGCCTGATTCCTCCCTTGTAGGGACCGATCGCGGAGTTGAACTGGACGCGGTAACCGCGGTTGACCTGTACCTTTCCGGAGTCGTCTACCCAGGAGACACGGAACATGATGGTCCTCTCGGGCTCGGTGATCCTCTCGAGGATACCTGCCTTCTCGAGCTCGGGTCTCGCCTTGATGACGGGCTCGAGGGACTCGAGGACCTCCTCCACTGCCTGGAGGAATTCGGGCTGGTCTTTGTAACGGGTCTTGAGGTCCGCGAGGACGCTCTTCACGTACTTGTTCTTGATTGCCATTATTACACCTTTTCTTGTGTAGGCAACGCCTTCCGGCGCGTCTGAATTTTTGAATGATTTATCTTTAATATAAGTCATTCGGTCAATACCGAAAAATGACCGATTATTTGTCTAAATAATTTCTGATTTTTGCTTAATTGATAGACAAATGTCTATTATATTTAAATGCCTTGAGATAACCGACTAAACGAATCGGGTATGGGGGAACGGACAGCGAACGTCCCGGACCGCCAGGGGAAGGAACTGGTGCGCCGTTAATACCTTTGTTAATTCGCTAGGCATCGGATATATAAATTTTTGTTATTGTTGTATATAATATTTCCTTTTCCTATTATTTATATCGAAAAATAATTTTTTAATTGCTGGCTATGTGTTTTTGATTTCAAACTATAATAATGATGGATATTATATCCATCCATCATTGAGAAAATGCATAAATACTCTTGAATCGGTTCATAAACCAAGCGGCGAGAGCCGTTGAAGAGGATAGATAGAATGGAGATGACTTGTGCAAGACGCGCATTGGCGGCAGTGCTCGG
>JAFPVN010000039.1 GCA_017395275.1 Candidatus Methanomethylophilaceae archaeon
CTGTGCCAGGAAGGCGGGTCTGTCGAAGTACTGTATCTTGAACAGCTCCGCTCCTCCCTCCGCTCCCGCGGCGTTGATCTTGGGCGTGTAGACCTGTATGAAACCGTTCTCGCGGACCGCTTCCTCGATGAGCTCGACCATCATGGCCTTGAGCTCGAAGATGGCCCTGATCTCCGGTTTCCTTAGATCCATGAACCTGTTGTTGAGACGGGTGTCCATCTCCACGTTGACCTTGTCGATGACCCCCATCGGGAGAGGCACACCGGCCTCCGACTCCAGTACGTACGAAGAGGGGATGATCTCCAGTCCGAGTTCCGTCTGGTTGCTGGCCTTGACCTCTCCGGTTACGGAGACGACGGACTCCCTGGGGAGCTTGGTGATGGTGGCGAACATATCGGGGTCGACCTTCTTCTTGGGGAGCGTAAGCTGAACGGTCCCGTACCTGTCCCTGAGGACGATGAAGGAGATGCCTCCCATGTTCCTGGTGTCCTGAACCCATCCCCTGACGGTGACCACGCCATCGTCCACGGTGATGCTGCTTGAGTCTCTGATCTGCGACATGATAACTGAGCATGCTAATCCGCTCACTGTTATTATTGTTTTGGCACGGGGGCGCGCGCACCCGCAGGGGCGGAAGGACGGTGAAAACGTATGTGCCAGATGTAGTAAAATGCAGATGGATCGGCAATGCAGGAGGACGGCCGCCGTGTGACTCCGCGTAATCGCCCGTTTCAACGTCTGGACGGGGCAATCCAGCGTTCGCGCACGCTTATTATAATAAAACGTTTTATAAGTAGGATGCAATCACCCCGCAATCAATTGGTGATTATAACATGGCAGAGAAAGTCACGATTTCAGTAATCAAGGCGGACGTAGGGTCCGTGTGCGGACACACCAGGCCCCACCCCTCCATGATCGAGAAGTGCAAGGAAGTCCTCGCGGACCGTGCGAAGCAGGGGATCATCGAGGACTACTACGTCACCCGCGTCGGCGACGACATCAACCTCTTCATGACCCACTACAGGGGAGACAACAACAAGGAGGTCCACCAGATCGGATGGGACGCGTTTACCGAGGCGACCAAGCTCGCAAAGGCGATGCACCTCTACGGAGCAGGACAGGACATCCTCACCGATGCGTTCTCCGGTAACATCAAGGGAGCCGGACCCGGTTCCGCCGAGATGACCTTCGAGGAGAGGCCCGCAGAGCCCGTCATCTTCTTCATGGCGGACAAGACCGAGCCTTCCGCATACTCGCTCCCCCTCGCTAGGATCTTCCTCGACCCCTTCACCACCACCGGCCTCGTCATCGACAAGAAGGCCAAGATGGGATTCGATGTCGAGATCCACGACGTCATCAAGAACAAGAAGGTCGTCATGTCCTCGCCCGAGGAGACCCTCAGCATCCTCTCGCTGCTCGGAGACACCTCCACCTATGCGATCAAGAGGATCACCAGCCGCGCAGGCATCGGCCCCGCAGCCGTCGTATCCACTGACAAGCTCAACCTGACCGCCGGAAAGTACATCGGTAAGGACGACCCCGTGTGCGTCTGCCGTGCACAGAGCGGACTGCCTTCCGTCGGAGAGTACACGCAGGTGTTCATGAACACCATGCTCGCAGCCGGATGGATGAGGGGATCCCACTACGGTGCCCTCTACCCCTGCTCGCCCGAGGAGTCCACCCCCGCATACTTCGACGGACCGCCAAGAATCTGCGCACTCGGATTCCAGCTGTGCAACGGACACCTCCAGGGACTCGAGGCCCCCGGAATCATCGGAGACAAGCAGCCCGTGGACTTCTTCGCCGGTGCCGAGTGGGACTACGCCAGGAGGAACGCCATCAAGGCCAGCAGGTTCATGAGGTCCCAGGGACCCTTCATGCCCTCGATCCTCGGACCTGAGGAGATGGAGTACACCTCCAGGCCTGAAGTCCTCAAAGAGCTAACCTCGAGGTTCGAGAACCTTGACTGATCTCAGGACCCCCGCGGTCATCGTCAACTTCAAGGTCTACAGCCAGGTGGAGGGCGAAGGCGCTCTCCGCCTTGCCAAGACCTGTGCCGCAGTGGCCGAGGAGTCCGGAGTGAGCATCTCCGTATGCCCTCCGATGCCGGAGCTGTCCCTGGTGGCCAGGGAGGCCGCCGTCCCGGTGTTCTCCCAGAACGTCAGTCCGAGGAAGCCCGGCTCCGGAACGGGGTACACCACCCCTTCCGCCGTGAAGGCCACCGGCGCGTTCGGCACCTTGATCAATCATTCGGAGAACAGGCAGCCCGCAGCCGATGTGGGAGCCTGCGTGGACATGTGCCACGCGCTGGGCGTCTGCACATGCGTCTGCGCCGAGAGCGTGGAGAAGGCCAAGGAGCTCGCCGCGTTCTCGCCCAAGATGGTCGCCGTGGAGCCCCCCGAGCTCATCGGAGGGGATATCTCAGTCACCACCGCGAACCCTCGCATCGTTCAGGACACCGTAGCCGCCGT
>JAFPVN010000040.1 GCA_017395275.1 Candidatus Methanomethylophilaceae archaeon
GCATGTCCCTCAGCGAGCTCGCCGAGGCCACGGAACTCTCCGAGGATATCGTGTTCAGATCGCTGCGCAAGCTGGAATCCATGTACGAGGTCACCCGCGTCCAGATCAACGGCAACAACAAGTGGTACTTCGCCCGCTATCTGGAAGGTTTCGCCGACAGGGACGAATCGATATGTCATATCATAGAGCAGTACCTGGAGTGCTTCGCTCCCGCCACTGCCAAGGAGATAGCTTACGCACTGTCGCTGAGCGATGAGGATACCACTCTAGCGCTCAAGACCCTCATGGGCGACGAGATCGTCGTCGAGGGCAAGTTCCTGATCTCCGAAGGGGACCAGTACATGAAGCACATCGACCGCATGAGGCTGAAGGCCGGAAGCTCCGATGTGTTCGATTACGAGACCGTCGAGAGATACCAGGTCTACAAAGGTCTGAAATTCAATTCATTGAAGGAGTTCTTCGCGTTCTACGGCTCCGCCGGGAGCGAGTTGGACGTCTACAACCGCGTCCCGAACTTCGATCTCTCCGAATGGTATTCCCTGAGGGAGAGCGGGGACATCCTCCTGGGACGCTTCATCAGAGGGAAGGTCCGTTTCGTCATGAAGGAGGACGCCGCCAAGCTGGCATCGCTCCGCCACGAACCCGTTACCGAGGAGGACCTCGAGCTGATGGACGTCATCGACCGTCTCGGAAGGGCCACCATGCGCCAGCTGGTGGCGGAGACCGGTCTCGACAAGATGCAGGTCAAGGAATCGATAATGCGTCTGGACCGCGACCTCAGGATAATACACGCATTCGGAGGAAGGGAAGACTGGGGTACCGAGAACACATATGCCAGATACACTCCCGAGCCCCTGACCGAGGATCCCGTTCCGTCCCTGGTGGAGCAGTCCGTCAAGGCCTACGGGCCGATACCCGTGATGGCTTTGAGATACCTCTTGGGCATAGATCCCGACGCCGCCATGCGCATCGCCGCCTCCATCGGGGCCAAGACCATCTACGTCGGCGAGGGGCACACCCCCATGCTGGTCATGGAGGACGAGATCCCGAAGATGGCCGAAGTGGTATTGCCTGAGGGCATCACCGTAATGTCGCTGTTCGATCCCGCTCTCTCGGCCAAATGGGCGGAGATCTCCGCCAGATACGGGGACAGATGGATCTACCCGCTGGTCCGCGGAAGCGCCATAGTAGGCGCGGTGGAGATGTGGGAGATGTCCGGATGCATAGAGATAAGGTCCATGGATCTGGACGATCCCGGGGACCTCGCCGATGCGCTGGACGCGCTAGACCGCATGATGGGATTCTACAAGATGAAGGGTACCGACATCATCAGGATCAGGGAGGTCAAGAGCGTCGACGCCGCCGAACTGGAGCAGCCTGTGAAGGATGTCCTGGAGAAGGCGGGATACAGGTTCGTCAACGGATTCTACGCCAAGGGAAGGTTCATCACCCGTACCTTCACCCCCGAGGAGATGATGTCCTATGTGATCAGGAAGCAGCATGTGGCCCCGTCGGACAGGTACCCCTCGCTGGATGCGCTGATGGTCGACAGGGGATACATACGCAACGACTCCGAGCTGATGGCCCGCGTGAGCGGAAGGAAGTCGTTCAAGAGGCTCATCTCCAAGGACGAGTACGTCAAGACATTCACATGCATCCCCTACATAGGGTACACAACGAGGGACAACGCCGTGCTCTACGCATCGGCGAAGCAGACAGAGCTCACGGACGATCAAAAGAAGGTACTGGCACTTATCAATGAGTTCAGTCCCGCGACCAAGAGGGAGCTCGTAAGGGTGTCCTCTCTATCCGAGCCGGACACCACCGAGACCGTGAATTCGCTCGTTCACCTTTCCCTCGTCTACCAGGATTCGACCTCCATGTACTGGGCGGTGGATGAACCCCTCTATCCTAAGGATCAGGCCCTGATGGAGGTCGCCCGCATGATGTTCCACGAGTTCGGCATGTTCTCGGCGGAGCAGTTCGCAATGTTCATGAGCGTGCGCATGTACACAGCGAGGGAACTCCTGAGGAAGCTGGAGGACGAGGGATTCCTGGTCAAAGGGTTCCTGGAGAAGGACGACAGCACCCTCATGTGGATGCTGGCCGAGGACGCCGAGAAGAAGGTGGAGAAGGTCCGCGACCAGTTCGTACTGAACAACCAGGACAATCTCCACCTCTATCTCAGGCCCCGTCTGAAGACCATAACCGGTTCCGCAACGGATTCCGTCATCATGAGGGGGACCACCGTGATCGGATGGTTCAAGGGCAAGGTCACCGCCAGCGGCGCCAAGGTCGAGGACTTCCAGGGCGACAGCACCGCATACCGCTTCCTGAAGATGGTTGCTTCCTCTCTGGGCGTGTCGATAGAGAAGAAGGACACCGAGATAGACGATTGGAACATCGCCGAGTTCTACGCCAAGACCAACCCCGACGGCTTCGACAAAAGGTTATAACCTGCCCCACGCATCACCCTGTCATGAAGATTCCGTGCGAGGTCGTAGTCTGGTACCTGCTGCCCACCATAAGGAGGGGCATGGCCAAGGAGCTGGTCTCCGTCCACGGCTACACGCAGTCCAAGGTGGCCAAGACCTTCGGCGTCACCGATGCCGCGGTCTCGCAGTACCTGAGGAACAAGAGGGGTGAGTATGACGTGGTCACCAACTGCCCCGGTTATCCCTCGGTGCTGGAGGAGATCACCGCCGCCGCCTCCAGGATCGCCAACTCCGGGAGCGACTTCGCGACGGAGATGTGCAACATCTGCATGGCCGCCAAGAGCTGCGGTGTGCTCGCCAAGATCTACGAAGTGGAATTGGGATACAAGTATCCCGACTGCGACTGCGAGCGTCAAATGATTATGAAGTCCGAGTGATACAGGAACTCCTGTGCGTACCCGGCATATCTTCCGAACTTCTTTTCAGCGAACTCGGAGAGCTTCTTGTAACTGCCTTCCACGCCGTACACGTCCTTCAGCACGTTACCGATCCTCGCATCCACCGGGAAGGCGTTCATGTGCCCGTAGGAGAACAGCGCTATGCAGTCGGCCACCTTCGGCCCAACTCCCTTGATGGTAAGCAACGTGTCCACGCATTCCCTGTAGCCCATGCCTTCGAGCGAATCCGGGTCGAACTCGCCGTCGGCCACCTTGCGGGCGAACTCCACGAACCTGTCCGCTCTGAAGCCCAGTCTGCAGTTGCATATCCTGTCGCATCCCTTCACGATCTGCTCCGGACTGGGGAATGAATAGGTCCCGCCGATGTCGTCTCCGAACTCCCTGCAGACGTTCTCGATCATCATTCCGATGCGCTTAACGTTGGCGTTGGTCGCTAAAATGTAGGTGGCAATGCACTCCCAATGGGGCTGCCTGAGTATCCTCATCCCGGGGCACCCCTTGATGAGCTTGGCTACATAATCATCCATGCTGGCACATTCAGCGTAGATGGAATCGAGGTCATCCTCGGCCCTGAAATAATCTAGGATCATGGCCTCGTCGGCACCCTCACATTCGAACCCGTCGTCGGTCTGAACCAATCTGATCTTGCGGTCACCTACGACCCCGTTCCATGAGCCGTCCTCCGCCTTATGCCATCTGTGGGCCTGTCCGCACCCGAGCGTCGGGTCGAGCGCGACATCCATTCTGATCTTCATCCGCCCTCGATTGCGTTTTATACCCTTAACAGTTTGTCGTGGGCATGATGAGATTCGGTCCCGCAGGATATCCCGAAGGCTGCAAGAACCCCGAGGACGGGTTCAACATCACGAAGTCACTCGGTCTGGATGCACTGGAGGTCGAGTTCGTCAGGGGAGCTAGGATAAGCGAGGAGAAGGCCAGGGCCAATGGCCAGCTCGCCAAGGACCGCGACATCAGGCTAAGCTGCCACGCACCCTATTTCATCAGCTTCAACTCCGACAAGCCCGAGACCCGCGACAAGAGTGTCGACTACGTGATCGACACCGTCAGGGCAGCACATTGGCTGGGAGCTTACATCATCGTCATCCACGCCGCATCATACGGCAAGACCCCGGAGACCGCCACCCAGAGCGTGATAGACGGTCTCAACAGGTGCAGGGACATCATGGACGACGAAGGCATCAAGGACGTCACCCTGGGAATCGAGACCATGGGCAAGACCGGACAGTGGGGCACCCTGCCGGAGATCTCCGAGGTCATGCGCAGCGTCGACGGCGCCGTTCCGGTACTGGATGTCGCACACACCCACGCGCGCTTCCACGGCCGTCTGAAGACCGAACAGGACTGCAGGGACCTGCTGGACGAGTTCTTCCCGCTGGCCGGATCTATCGCACACTTCCACATCAGCTGCATAAAGTACGGCGACAAGGGAGAGATAAGCCACCTTCCGTTGGAGGCTGCGGACCCCGACATGTCGATGTTCGCCCGCGTGGTGGAATCTTACGAC
>JAFPVN010000041.1 GCA_017395275.1 Candidatus Methanomethylophilaceae archaeon
ATCTATGTGAGGAACGGGTGATCGCATGAATCTCCGTGTGATGATGGACGGAAGGGAAGTAGGACGTCTCAGCAGGGATGCTGGCACATGTTACTTTGCCTACAGCAGGGAGTGGTTGGAATCCGGTTTTCCAATATCTCCCCGCTCACTGCCGCTGGAGGATCGTCTTTTCAGCGGGAGGGATGACAGGTTCGAAGGCCTTCAAGGGGTATTTGCCGATTCCATGCCCGGAGGATGGGGCATGTTCACCGTCATCAGAGCATTGAGGAAGAGGGGAGTCGATTACACCTCTCTGGATCCGTTGGACAAATTGACATACATAGATGCGAACGGACTCGGCGCATTGTATTACGAACCGGCATCCGACAGCATCCGCGGAGCATTGCCGGAGAGGGATCTGGATGCCATCTGCGAGGACTGCATGGCCATAAGGGATGAGGGCACGGCCGATCTGGACGACATATTCAAGCGCGCCGGTTCCACCGGGGGCGCCAGACCGAAGGTCAACATGGAGATCGACGGAACGCAATGGATAGTGAAGTTCCGCGAGCGCAACGATCCGGAATGGATGGGCAGGATGGAGTACGAGTACAATCTGGCCGCCAGGGAATGCGGTATCGACGTGCCCGAGTGCAGACTCATGGATTCGAAGCTGTGCGAGGGGTACTTCGCATCGAAGAGGTTCGACAGGGTCGGGGACAGGAGGATCCACATGCTCTCCCTCGGAGGGCTGCTGGAGGTACCGAACGACATGCCCCTGCTGGATTACGTATCGTTCCTCCAGGCGACGATGTTCGTGACCAATTCCGTATCGGAGACCTTAAAGGCGTTCCGCCTGTCGTGTTTCAACGTGTTCGCGAAGAACTTCGACGACCATTCGAAGAATTTCGCATACCTGTATCTTCCTGAGAAGGGGGGATACGTGCTGTCACCCGCCTTCGACCTCACCCGCACTCCCGGAATGGGCGAGCACCATATGACATGCATGGGCAACCCCCTTCCTGGAAGGAAGGAACTGTCGGAGCTTGCCGACGCCATGCGCATCCCCAAGAACAGGGCCGAGGGGATAATCGCGGATACCGAGGAGACGGTGTCGGAGCTTCTCGGGGAATGGATCCAGAATTGAGATAAAGGGTTTCAGACCCACTGTGCCAGATCATCCGGCACAGTGGTCAGAGGCATCACTCGATGATCTCTGCCGTCTTGATGACGATGTCGTTGATCGGCTTGTCGTTCCTTCCGGTCTTGGTGGTGGAGATCTTGTCGACGACCTTCATGGACTCCTCGTCCGCGACCTCTCCGAACACGGGGTGGGCGTAGGGGGTGCTCCTGTTGTCCCAATCCAGGTATTCGTTGTTGACGACGTTGATGAAGAACTGGCTGCCTCCGGTGTTGGGTCCGGCGTTCGCCATGGAGATGGTCCCCCTGACGTTGCTGTGTCCCTTGACGAACTCGTCCTTGATGGTGTATCCGGGTCCTCCGGTCCCGTTGCCCCTGGGGTCGCCTCCCTGGATCATGAAATCGGCGATTACCCTGTGGAAGATGATGCCGTTGTAGAATCCCTTCTTGGCAAGTTCGATGAAGTTGCCTGCGGTGATGGGCATGTCGTCGTACATCTTCAGAGCGATGTCGCCCTCGGTGGTGTGGAGAATGACTGTGGTCATGGTGACGGACAAAGCGTAACGACGTTTTAAGCGTACCGATTCATCCGTACATGTTGTCGTTCGATTTCTCGCCCTTCTCCTCCATCTCGTGCAGGAGGCGCGCGTACTCCTTGCCGATGGCCCTGAGCGCCCTTCCGCCGTAGATCACGGCGATTATGCAAAGTGCCAGCAGTACCATCATGAGTATGAGGACGTTGGTCTCGTAGCCGGGTATGAACGCCATTATTATAATCAGCACCGCGGCGATCTCGGCCTGGAACATGGGTGAGCGGATCGCGCCCATCTTCTCCAGTTCCTCGGTGATCAGCGTGGCGTAACCGATATCGGTCTTCACGGACGCCCATTCGTTCAGGAGGTTGGCGGGTATGTCGGAATCGTTCATCTCCCTGAACGCCCTCAGGAACATGTACCTGTTCAGCTGCTTCACGGAGTTCCATGACAGCAGGAAAATGGAGGGTATGGAGAGGATGACCATCAGGAGCGTGATGATAATGAGCGCACTGAAGATCATCGAGTCGTCGATCAACATAACGGGCAGTGATACGTCCCATTCCCTTTATAGATATGGGTCGGCTCATTCGGAGGACTGTCCCAGCGTTCCGTCCACGATCGACTTGTAGAGCCTCTCGGTCTTGGCTATCTGGTCGTCCCAGGTGAACGCCCTGCTGACCTTTATGGCGTTCTCCGAGAGCTGTTTTCTGAGGGAATCATCGGTAAGCATCTCGTTGATCCCCTTGGCCAGTCCATCGGAGTCCTTGGGCTTCACGTAGTATCCCGCATCCTTCACGTTCCCGGGAAGGCCGTCCACGTCCGTGCAGACTATCGGTTTGCCGTAGGACAATGCTTCCAGCGCCGCGAGGCCGTAGGCCTCGTATATGGAGGGCATGACGAAGAACTTGCAGGTGCTCATGAGTCTGAGCTTCTCCTCCTCGCTGACCCATCCCCTCATGTCCACGCGGTCCTGGAGACCGTATTTCCTGACTAGCTTCTCGATCTTCTTGGATTCCGGTCCTTTGCCGCACATCACCAGTTTGTAATCCACCTGCCTCATCGCCTCGATGAGGTAGTCCAGACCCTTCGTCTTCACCATCCTTCCCAGGTTGAGGATGAACTCCCCCTCCTCGCCGGATAGTTCCGGGAAGGTCTCCAGGCAGTTGTCTATGACAGTTATCTTCGAAGGATCGATGCCCCTTCTCACCAGGTCGTCCCTGACGCAGTCTGTGATGGCGACTATGTGGTCGTATGTCAGCAGTTTCTTCTTGTACAGGTTGTCGTTCCTCTCGGACATCCATCCCTGAATCCCCACACCTTCGCCCCACATGTTGTGGTAGGTGAAGTTCTTCTTCCCCTGGTATCTCGCCATGTCTCCGTCGAAGGACGGCGCCCATCTGTAGTTGTAATTCACGATATCCGGGGATATCCCGTTCAGCTTCTCCAGCACCCCCTTCGTCCTGACGTAAGGGGGGTTGTAGATGTTGATGAATTTCGCCGGAACACGTACGATCCTGTATCCGTACTCCGTCTCCTCCTCTTCAGGGGTGTCCGGCAGTCTCGATGTCAGTACGGTGACGTCGTGACCCCTCTTCGCGAAGAGCTTGCTGGTCATGTGCATGCGGTGCTCGATGCCGCCCTGATAGGGATAGAAGAAGGGGTTGGCCTCGACTATCTTCAGGGTCTCCATCTCATTCCCCGCCTGCGTCCTTTATCGTCTTGTTCTCAATGGTGTCATCGTCGCCGATGATGGAATCCGTGATGCTGGCACTTATGATGGTGGTCCTGTCTCCGACCACGCTGTTGAATATCTTGGAACCCCTGACCTTGGTCCCGGGCATGATGACCGCCCGTTCCATCTCGCAGTCCGTTATCTCCGCTCCCGCCATGATCACGCAGTCCTTGAGCTTGGAACCGGAGACCTTCGCCCCCTTGCCTATGTACACCGTACCCGATTGTTCGGTGTTTTCCGCATCGTACCTGCGGTTGCTCTGCGACGCAACGGTGAGATTCGCCCTGATGACGTCGTTGAGCCTCCCGACATCCATCCAGATGCCGTCGAAGTTCCATCCCCAGATCCTGTAGCCCTCGGCGGTCTTCTTCGGAACCAAATCTTTCGAGAAGTCGTACATCTGCCCCCTCGGTATGAAGCCGATCATCTCCTTGTTGACGATGTACACCCCGGAGTTGATCAGATTGGAGATGACGTCCTCCGGCTTGGGCTTCTCTCTGAACTCCCTTATCCTTCCGGTCTCGTCCGGGCATGCCGTGCCGAACTCCCACGGGTTGTCCACGGGCGTCAATGCGAGGGTGATGTCCGCCTTGTTGTCGAGATGCACGTCGATCTCCTTCTTCAGGTCCAGATCGGCGAAGACGTCCCCGTTGCATGCGACGAAGACGTCGTCCAGCTTGTCCTCCAGCAGCTTTATGGCGCCGCCGGTGCCCATGGGTTCGTCCTCGAAGGAGTAGAGTATCTTTATCCCCCTGTCCGAACCGTCTCCGATCGTGTCCACGAACTGCTGCGACTTGTATCCGCATGCCAGGTAGATCTCCTCTATGCCTCCCCTGACCAAGGCGTCGATCAGGTATCCGAGGCACGGCTTGTCAACCACCGGGAGTATGGGCTTGGGGCGGGTGTAGGTCAGAGGCCTGAGCCTGGTCCCCTTCCCGCCGACCATCACCACGGCCTGGCGGACGTTTCTGTACATGGGGGGTTGATTAGCATTTCGCTATAATATAACTAACCCGCGAGTGAAAGGGACGATTCGTAAAGTAGACGGAAACCTGTCCGGTTCTGCATAATCGTGGTGTTTAGACAAACCGATGCGGGGGCGTCACCCCCATATCCCCCGTATGCAACGGCATATCCGTAAAATAATTACGGTATACCAGATAACTATATATGCCGTAATTAAATTACGGTAACAGTATCATGTTGAAGAAATTCGCGGTTGAGAACTACAGGAACTTCAAAGACAGGATCGAAATAGATTTCGGTGCTGTCCGTAACTATTCCTTCAATGAGCACTGTGTCCGGAACGGAGTCCTCAACAAGGTCATTCTTGTAGGTAAGAACGGTATCGGAAAGACAAATCTGGGTCTTGCGATATTCGACATCACCGCAACCCTTACGGACAACATCGTACAGGGCAGGCAGATAGATCAGGGAAGCTATATCAACGGCTTCTCCAAGAAGAAACAGGCCACATTCGAGTACACCTTCCAAAGAGGCGACGACATTCTCGAGTATACGTATGCGAAGACTGACCCTCACGTCATCGTGCACGAGGAACTGAAGGTTAACGGCAAACCCATCTTCAATCGCAACGGCATCAACGGCAATTACGAGGGGCTCAGGGACATCGGTGCTGATCAGCTGCGCATGAACATAGGGAACGGCCCTCTGTCCATCCTCCGTTACATCTATGCAAACACTCTGCAGGGAGAGGACTCTCCGATCACGTTCATCGTGAACTTCGCGGAGCACATGCTGTATTTCAAATCCGACATCGATGGGAACGGATTCATCGGTTTCAAGAGGAACGGTGAGGGGATTTACGATTACATCATAAAGAACAACCTCGTCGAGGATTTCAGAAGGACGCTGAAGGAATGCGCCGACATCGATGCCAAGTTCGGCGTCGTGAAGATGCCCGGTTCTTCCGGGGTTTTCGTTCAGAAGTTCGAGAAGAAGGAACTTCCTTTCGACAAAATCGCATCCACAGGGACTCGTGTTTTCGCACTGTTCTACTATTGGTACAAACAGTTCGGGAATGTGAAATTCCTGTATATGGACGAATTCGATGCGTATTACCATTATGAGATGGCCGAGAAGGTCGTAAGGCTCGTGTCCTCGATGGAGGGGTTCCAGACCGTGTTCACTAGCCACAACACTTCCCTTCTCCACAATGATCTCATGAGGCCGGACTGCTGTCTGACGATCGAGAACGGTCAGATACGCTCCTTTGCGGATTCCACCGAACGCGAACTGCGCCAGGGGCACAATCTGGAGAAGATGTATCGCAACGGAGAGTTCGATGAGTAAGAACATACTCTTCGTTGTGGAAGGGGGACGGAGCGAGCCCCGTTTCCTCCACAACCTCATGAGGACATTCCGGTCGGATGTCAGTTACGATGTGTTCACCTATCGGACCAACATCCACAAAATGCTCGAGGGCATGTTCGTCGACGGGGACATCGACCATGACCTGGATTTCCTGACATATCTCAGATCGGCAAGTAACAATAGGGAAGATTCGGAGATTCTCAACAACAGGTTCTCCGATATCTATCTGGTCTTCGACATGGATCCGCAGGATCCCAAATACGATCCGGAAAAGATATCGAAGGCAGCAGGCTATTTCGGCGATTCCACCGACAACGGGAAATTGTATCTCAACTACCCGATGTTTGAATCGTACCGTCACATACCGTCCCTTGATGACCTTTCATATCTGGATGTCAAGGTTGCGATGGGAGAGATGGGTTCGTATAAGGAGAGGGTCCAACGGGAGGGTTTCCTGAATTGAGCCAGTTATCGAAGATTACGGCGGATGTATGGGTAAGGATCATCGAGCTCAACCTGAGGAAAGCGGGAGTAATGCTAGGATACGGGACGGGTGTGCCCGGGCACGACACATACGTATCGGGATTCGTACAGGGGAGCATATTGGGAAAGCAACTGGAGACCATACAGGAAAGCGATTGCATGTACGTTCTGAACACCAGTCTGTTCAGTGTCGTGGACTACAACCCATCCGAAATTTTGAAGAAGATTTCTGACAGACGTCTGTCGGTTTCGTGACATCTTCGCTATATTACGCGCACAATCAACAACTACTTTTATAACTGACAACGCCATCTACCGCCCATACCTCCGCGTCAGCGGAGAGGATGGAGTTGAACAAATGGCTATCATGACAATGATGGACTTCCTGACTGTCGCGGTTATTGCATTCGCTATCGTCATGATCCTTGCAGGCCTTTTTGTCGCGTACTTCGGTACTGGAAAGAGCAGATCCGTAGGATGCATCCTGCTCATCGTCGGTATTCTCGTCGGTGGAATCTGGGCATACCTCTGCGGATACAGCGACATTGAGACCTTCAAGAAGGTGGCGATGTGGGATGTGTTCCTCAGGGCACTCGTCAACCTCATTGGTGTTCTCGTCGGAGCACTCATCGCGGTTGGTATCTTCCTTGTCGCAGTCATGAAGAGCTAAGCGAAAAGCTGGCACTTCCCAAACCCTTTAGAAAAATCCTTTACTTTCTTATGCATTACCGATAAACATGGCCCTCGTTTGGATTGCTGTCGCCGTCGCATTGGTCCTGCTCATACCCTTCGCCTATCAGCGCCTCTACCGCCACAGGTCCCTAACCGCGGGTGTCGTGGAGTTCATCCTCAGGCACCAGGACAAGACCGGCTACAGGCACGACACGGAGGAGACCCTGCGCCGCAAGATCGAGACCAACAACGGCCTCTCCAGATACGAGTTCCCGGAGGGATTCGAGGTCAAGGTCCCCGTCCGCGAGACCGAATGCATGGGCCTCCAGTGCTTCTGGATGAACGAGCACGAGGATTCGAAATACCTCATATTCTACCTCCCCGGAGGAGGCTTCCTGCACATGCCCAAGGTCTTCCACTGGAGATTCCTCGACAGGGTGGCTCAGGAGACCGGCGCGGAGATATTCGTCCCGATATACAGGCGTCTGCCGCAGTGCACCGTCGAGGACGCCTACCCGCAGCTGGTGGACCTCTACAAGCAGATTGCGGAGTCCCGTCCCGGAAGGAAGATCATTCTCTCCGGAGATTCAGCAGGAGGGAACATATCGCTGGTGATAGCGGAGCACCTGATCCTGGTGGGATACAGGCAGCCCGACGAGATCATCCCGATGTCCCCTGCCACAGGATACACCCTCAAGGGCCATGAGGAGGAGTTCGCACCGTACCAGAAGGCCTGCCCCACCATGAGCGCCGTAGGATGCAATGGATTAGGCCTCGCGTGGGCCAACGGCCACGACATGGAGAGATGGCAGGTGGCCCCCGTCTACGGCAACACGAAGGGCATGGGAAGGACCACCATATTCGTCGGCGACAGGGAGATCTTCTTCCCCTCGTGCAGGGCGATGTACGAGGTCCTGCAGAGGGACGGCGTGGAGTCCGAGCTCATCGTCGGGAGGGGCATGAACCATGTGTATCCCGTCATGCCGATCCCGGATGCCAAGAAGGCACGGAAGAAATACTGCGAGATCGTCATGAGATGAACGGCATCATGATATGTGCCAGACATCAATATGATTCATTATTTGGATACTGCAGAAAGTGTCATTTTTCAAGCAGTTCATACTGCAGAAAGTGACAAAAAACCAATGTTTGATGTTGCAGAAAGTGTCATTTTTCAGGTACTACATACTGCAGAAAAAATGGGGCGGTCTCCCGCCCCTGTGTTAGGGTTTCAGTTGACGTAGTCGATCCAGTCGGCGTACTCGGGCACTTTGCCGGTGACGATGTCCATGAACCTCTCCTTGATGGCCATGGCGACCTTTCCGGGCTTGCCGTCGCCGATCTCCCTGTTGTCGATTACGGTGACGGGGGAGATCTCCGCTGCGGTACCGGTCATCCAGACCTCGTCCGCGGTGTACAGCTCGGTCCTGGTGATGTCGGTCTCCTCGACGGTGTAGCCCATGTCCCTTGCGACCTGGATGATGGAGTCCCTGGTGATTCCCTCGAGGATCGAGTTGGAGGTCTTGGGGGTCAGGATCTTGCCGTGCCTGTAGATGAAGATGTTCTCTCCGGTGCACTCGGCGACGTGCCCCTCGGAGTTGAGCATGACGGCCTCGTTGGCTCCCTTCTCGATCGCGTCCCTCTTGGCGAGGGTGGATGTGACGTAGACTCCGTTGACCTTCGCTCCTGCGGGGGCACAGAGGTTGTCGGGTCTCTGCCAGGGCGAGACGATGAGCTTTGCTCCCTTCTCTGCGCCCTTTCCGAGGTACGCTCCCATGTGGACTCCGGTGATGGCGAAGCTGGTCTTGACGCCGACGGGGTTCAGTCCGACCTCCTCGCCTGCGAGGAAGATGCAGGGCTTGACGTAGTCGACGTTCTTGTTGGCCTTGACGGTGTCCTTGATCGCCTGGAACGCCTCGTCGTATCCGAACTTCTTGCCGTCGATGACGACATCGAATCCCATGACCTTGCATCCGTCCATGAGCCTCTTGGTGTGGGCCTTGAGCCTGAAGACGGCGGGTCCCTTGGGGGTCTCGTAGACACGGATGCCCTCGAAGACTCCCGTACCGTAGTTGAGTGCGTGGGAGAGGACGTGGACCTTCGCGTCCTCCCACTTCACGAGTTTTCCGTCCAGCCATATGAATTCTGTCTTATCCATTGTATTCCTCTGTTTCAAAGCGCGTTGAGTGCCATCACATACTTCTCGGGTTTGGAGCGGTCGATGATGTCCTCGACCTGCGAGGGTTTCCCGACGACGCCGACCGCACCTCCGGTGGTGGAGATCAGCGCGAAGGCGGTGTACTTGTCCTCCTTCAGCTCGATCTCGAATACGTCCATGAGCTTCTGCAGCTTCCCGGCCGCCAGTTCGGCCTGGTCGCGGTCGATGACCGCGAGGACCATCCTCGCCTTGCCGGGGTACTCGCACTTGCCGACCACGATGGATTCGACGTTGATCTTGTTACGGGTGAACTCGCCCATTATCCTCTGCATAACGCCGAACTCGTTCTTGACGACCAGTGATATGACGTACATGTGGCACCTCTAGGTCTGCGAATGTGGAACAATCTTATATGCCTTATGTTTAAGGGGGACATATGCAGGAAGGATGCACGGTCGTTCTGCCCACGTACAACGAGGAGGGCAACATCGGCAAGATGGTCTCTACGCTGAGGGAGTTGTATCCCGATTTCTACGTCCTGGTCATGGACGACAACTCCAAGGACAGGACCAAGGAGATAGTTGAGGAGATCTCCGCGAAGGACGACCACGTAAGGTTCTTCACCAGGGACCCCAACGACCGCGGACTGTCCGCCAGCATTTTCGAGGGGATAATGGAGTCGAAGACCCGGTACTTCATCAACATGGACTCGGACTTCCAGCACCCCCCTTCCGCATTGGCCGGGATGTACGACCTCCTGAAGGACGGTTCCCAGCTGACCATAGGCATCAGGAGGGACAGGTCCAACCTCGACGGTTTCGCCAGATGGATCGGTTCCTGGGGCGCGCATTATCTGGCGGCGTTCACCCTGAAGCTCCATGACAAGCAGATCTCCTCGGACATCATGAGCGGTCTCTTCGGAGGCGACACCGAGATGTGCCAGCAGGTCATAGAGGAGCACAGGTCCGAGCTCGAGATGAAGGGTTACAAGGCCCTCTTCGACCTTATGAAGTACGTCCCCAAGGACATCAATCTCACCGAGTACCCCTACGACTTCGGCGAGCGCGAGGCGGGGGAGTCCAAGATCAGCGCAATAATCCCCATATCACTGCTCAAGCAGTGCGACGGATGGGGCAGGTTCCTGTCCAGGATCCTCGAGATGAAGCCCTTCAACACCGTCCTGAAGAAGGTCCTGAAGAACTGATCTCCGAACTGTGCCAGCATTCCTTTTCGTACAGTTTATCTAGTAACAGTTCCATCTCCGTTATCGGATGGAACCCGGGCGACCGGGGAGGATAGTGAGTGAATGGAGTACGAGGAGTACGTGGTCGACCTCAACGCCGACTGCAAGTGCGGATGCATGGACGCTGGACGCTTCCACAAGATCTTCCATTTCCCCAACGACTGGGGGGCGTCCGTCGTGGACAATCCGAAGATCGCGGGTTATTCGAAGGAAGGGTACCGCGTGATGATCCTCCGTTTCTCGGATGCGGAGAACTACAGGATCGTCAGGGACCTTATGTTCGAGAACGATGAGATCGAATGCAAGGACTGGGCCACGGCGGTGAAGACGCTGACGAAGATCAAGAACCTGAAATGAAATATTTTAAAGCGGCCCCTTCGGGGCCTGTTTTGATCACTTGATGTTGTGATGGGCGATAGACTTCTCCAGGTCGAAGTAGTCCGCCAGGATCTTGTAGTCGACATTCCACTTCTTGCAGATCCCGGGAAGAACCTCCAGGGTGAGCGCCCTGATCTTGTCGTCCCAGATGCCGTGGACGATCACATGCAGCACCAGGATCGCATCGTCGATCCTGTCGACCTTGATGTGGTCCTGCATCTTTATGGGCCTCGCGACATCCACGATACTGCTCATCATGTTGCCGTCCGCGCCGTCCTTCCCGACGATGAGGAACGACTTCACATGTCCCACCAGATCCGCGCCGTTCTCCATGCACTGGACCGTCGCGGTCTTCATCAGCTCCTCGACGAATCCCTTGATGTCGTCCTTCGGCCTGCCGTTGCAGTCGATCTCCATCTCTATCGCATATTTCCCGAGCTCGTCCACCGACCTGTGGATCTCCAGGTGCAGGGCGCTTCCCTCCTCCACGGGGTTGAAGTCGTGTCCCTTGATCTCCCTGTTGTCCTGGTCGTGGTCGATCTCGGTGTGGTCGTAATCGAGCCTGTACTCGTCGGAATTCGGGTCCACCGGCATCCTCAGGCCTCCTTGTATTCCTGCTTCAGGCGCTCCGCCTCGACGGCGTCGTCGTATCTGGACGAGGTCTTCTGCTCGATGAGGTCGCATGCGTAGGATATGCCCTCTCCGGTCTCGGCGGACATGTACGCGATCTCCGCGTGGGGGTTCATGCCGATGACGAGGTCCTCGGCCTTCTTGATCTCCTCCTTGGTGGCGATGTCGATCTTGTTGATGAAGCAGACGTCCGCTTCCCTGATCTGCGTCTCCACCAGCCTCTTGACCGCGCGTTCGAGCATGACGGCCCTGGAAGCGTCCACGAGCGTGATGACGGGCGCGTGCTCCAGGTAGACATCCGTCTTCCCCTCAGCGCGCTCCGCGGCCCTCTTGAGTCCCCACGGGATGGCCACGCCCGACGGTTCGACGATTATGATGTCCGGTTTGAATACGTCATATATCTGCGCCACGGTCTCGGCGAAGGTACCGGCGATCTGACAGCAGATGCACCCTCCGGAGATCTCCTTGGCCTTCAGTCCGTGCGCCTCGATGAACTTCGCATCGACGCTTATGTCGCCGACATCGTTCACGATGATGGCTACCTTGTCCCCTCTCCTGATGAGCTCGTCCACTATTTTCATCAGAGCCGTGGTCTTTCCGCTTCCCAGGAATCCTGCGATCTGTGAGAGCTTTACCTTTCCAACCATGTTATCCGAACCTGTTTACTAGGTATTTGTATTTGACCATCCATCCAACCGACGCCGTATACGCCGGCATCGAGATGTGATATGAGCCAGACTTCTCGTTTCGTCATCCCATGTCGTATCTCTGGTTGAGGTCGACGTAGTAGGAGAGCCTGCCCTCCTTCTGGCGGAACTCCTTGGGTTTGCCCACCGCCGAGACGGTCATCTCGGTCTCGATCAGCATCTCCCCGCCGAGCTCGTCGTCATCCGAACCTCTTCTCCTTCATCTCGACGCTGACCTCCACGGTATCCGCTCCGGCGGCCTTGGCCTTCTCCGTGGCGATCTCCCCGCCCTTGGTCTTGGCGAACTCGATCGCTTCCTTGTACGACTGGACGTCGAACCTTCCGAAGGATGCGAACACCGTGCATCTGGGATCGTCGCTTCCGCCCTCTCCCTTGAAGGGCTTGATGAGGATCTCGACCTTCTCGATGATGTTACCCGTGATTGCCCCTACGGCGTTCCCGACGTGCGAGTACTCGGACAGCAGCAGCTGGGTGTTGAACCACTCCGCCACCTTGGGCAGCCACGCCCTGACGGGCGCGCCGATGCCTATGAGGGGTTTGTTGAGCCTGATGGAACAGGAGTAGTCCAGTCCCTCCTTCCCGGTGATGAACTTGTTCGTCAGATCTTCCGCGACCTTGTCCATGGACAGTTCGCCGGTCTCCTCGAAGTAAAGCTTCTTGAGGATCTCGCGGGCAATCTTCTCCATCACCCTGAGCTTTCCGACCCTGATGAATTCCTCGGGCGTCATCCTCATGAGCCTGGACATGTATCTCACGCCCAGCTGGGAGGCCTCGGCGTCGTACTCCACGTAGGATCCCTCCGCATGGAGCAGGTCCGTCGGGGTCATGCCTATCCTCTGCACCATCCCCAGCTCCTCCATCTTCCCTACATTGATGGAGAACGGGTGGATGCCGTGCTTCTCGGCCACCTCGTTGAGGGACATCGGTCCCTGCGATATCGCTTCCAGGAACGTCCTGTCGTCATTGGTGAGGGTGCTGTTCTGTATGTCCTTGATCTTGACGAAGAATTCGGTATCCAGGACGATTTGGTCCACCCTCATGCATTGGGGCAGGTACCTGGATTTCGCCTCGGCCGCCTTCACCAGCTTGGCCTTGAGCTCCGGATACTGCGATGATGCGATGCAAAGTGGCACTATGCGCAGCGGCGAGAGGATGAACTCCCCGCTGTTGGCGATGATACGGCTGTCCCCTCCGATACCGGAGGTGGCGATCTCTGCGGCCATGACCCTGGTCCTGCGTCCGCCTATGACGGCCCCCTCCTTCTCCAGTCTGGGCGTGCCGTTCCTCAGGATACCGATGTCGGTGGTGGTGCCCCCGATATCCACGACTATCGCGTCGTTGGCGCCGGTCAGGTTCTTCGCCCCTATCAGCGAAGCGGCCGGTCCGGAAAGTATCGTCTCTATGGGTCTGTCGAGGGCGACCTTCTCGCTCATTATGGAGCCGTCTCCTTTGACAATCATCATCGGCGCGTCTATGCCCACGTCGGACATGACCTTCTTCACCGACACCATCAGGTCCCTGATGATCGGCAGGAGGCGGGTGTTCATGATGCAGGTGGTGGTCCTCTCGTTGAATCCCAGGCTCGATGACAGCTCGTGCCCGCAGACCACCGGGACGTTGAGGATCTCGTTGCATATGTTGCGGAGCCTGAGCTCGTGCTCGGGGTTCCTGACGCTCAGGTAGGTGGATATGGCCACGCCGTCCACCTTCCCCTTGACGGATTCGAGGAACGAGCGCGCGGCGGCCTCGTCCAGAGGCTTGTCCTCCTCTCCCCTGAGGGTGTGTCCTCCCTGTATACATGTGATGTAATCTACGGGGATGGAATGGTCGAACTCCCTTCCTGCGCAGATCAGCGCGACGCGGCATCCCTTGCCCTCCACTATGGAGTTCGTCGCAAGCGTCGACGATATCGAGACCATCGTCACGTGCTTGAAGAGCTCTTTGTCGAATCCCTTGATCGCTCCCGCTATCCCCAGGGAGAGATCGTTCCTGGTCGTGAGGGATTTCGCGCAGCACACTACGTCCCCCTTCTCCATGTCGATGATGACGGCATCGGTGTACGTGCCGCCGGTGTCAAAACCCAATCCGTATTGTGGCATGCCTATGGCCTCCGGGCGCTCTCCGGTGTCAGATTTTGAAAGGAATCAGGCTTTAGGCCTTGCGTTTGTAGCCATAGTCGTTGCGGAAGGCGGTGACCACGTTGTTCATGTGGTCTGCCATGTACCTTTCCTGAAGCTTGTTGTTGACCCAAGGCGTATCCTGGATCCAAAACTCGTAATCGCACTTCGCGCATCTCATCTTCGGGCATCCCTTG
>JAFPVN010000042.1 GCA_017395275.1 Candidatus Methanomethylophilaceae archaeon
AACGGGAAAAGGGCTTTCTGTGTTGGAAATGTTGCAAAAAACTGAAGAAGTTATTGGGCATAAAATACCATCTGTTTTGATTCGCGTCGTGCTGGAGATCCTGCTGTTGTTGAAGCATTAACCGTTCTCATCCACGGGGATGTCATACATCCTGCCGTTCTGCAGTCTCACCCTCTGGGTCTTGTACTTCTTCTTCATCTCTTCTTCCTCCTCACCTTGACTCTTCTGTCACCCATGCTTATGTCGTAGAACGTCACGTGCATCCCTGCGCCACCGCTCTTAGATCTCGTCTCCGTCTTCTTCCTGTACCTGTCCGCCTTGGCCCTCTTCAGCTCGGCCTCGGCTTCTGCTTTCGCTGCCTTTGCGGCTTCCATCCTCTCTTTGCTGTTCATAATCCCCCCCTGACCGATTATCACGGCCATGCTGTTATTATACATGCGCGCGTCACGCGCACGCGCGCGACCAGCGAGGTACGGGGTACCCCGTTTTTCCCATCCTTCAATCCATCCCTTATCCGCCCGATATCTACCCTCTATCGACCCCCTTTCCGCACTCATTTCTTGGCCAGAAGCTCCTTGACCCTGCGGATCGACTCCGAGACCATGCCCTGGTGGGTACCCAGCATCTCCGCGATGACCGTCTGGGTCAATCCCTCCTGAGACAGCTCCCAGCAGCGTATCCTGCGCTGCCACTGCGGCTTGTCCCGGTACTGGTCGAGGATGGCCTCCGCCATGTTGGCGTCGGAGAAGTGTTCCTCGTGGGTGATCATGTCCGGCAGCACCCAATCCACCATCTGCGACCTGTAGATGCCGACGCCGTAGGATTTGTCCTGGGATGCGATGCATCCCACTGACGTACCCTTGACGCCGTTGTCGCCGCAGTTCATCCTGTCCCATATCTGATAGAGGATCTTCGTGTACCACTCCCCCAGGAATCCCGTGATCAGTTTCCGTTCGGAGGGCTCGGCCATGCCGGTCTTGAATATCAGCACGTCGCCCTGTCTGAATGCAGGATCCAACTCCCCGAAGCGCTGCCATGCCCAGTCGTAGAGTATCAGTCCCGGTCTCCCCTTCAGCCGCTCCTCGAACACGTGGCGCGACCTGTTGTACACCTTGACGATCTCCGTCTGCTGATAGACCTGTCTCGACGACGCGTTGGTCATGGCATCGTCCACGATGATGTACTGCACCGGGGTGTCGTCGATGAGGTCCAGCGCCACACGGATGTCATCAGTGTAGATGACGTGGACGTTCTCCCTGCCGTACTTCCTGTAGGCCAGCGTGACCCTGTAGTTCAGCAGCTGCGACTTGCCGCACCCCTGTCCGCCTACAATGCAGGCGCTGGCCTTGGCCACCTGGTGCCCTTTCGGGAACGGTATGAAGAACCTCCTGTCCAGGCCTTCGGTGATGTCGCGCAGCCTGTTCTTGGGGAACATGGCATCCATCGTGAATGCGGACGGGATGTCCTTCATCATGGACATGCGGCATGCGGCGATCATCGTTCCTCCGCGAATATCCCGAACGGATCGGGATCATCCTCGGATGCGATCTTCACATCCGAGATGCTGCCGACGGTGAGGTACCTGTCCCCTCTGATGATGTCGCGCAGCTCGCTCATTCCCCTCAGGACGTTGTCGTTGTCCAGATTGGCCAGCTGTTCCTCGGTGGCGAGGAGGATGTCCTCGTAGATGGGGATCATGTGGGTGCAGAAGAATAGCGAGAGCAGTCTGTTGACGACCTCCCTCTTCCTCTTCATCCCCGACACGGAATAATCGGTCACATCCCCCGCTTCGTCATACCTGATGGTGAGCCTCACCCCCTGTATGCTGACGTCGAACACGTCGTCGGTGTCCGAGACGATCTCCCCTCCCTCCTCGAAGAAGTTGGCGATCGTGTAGCGCAGTTTCTTGATGCGGTTCGCGAGCAGCGCGGATTTTTGCTTCAGGAACTGGTAGACGGTCATGTAATCGTCATACCCGTCGCCGGAATGCACCGCTCTCTTCAGGTTGTCATTCAGTCTCATCATCGGGGATTTCTTTACCGGCATCCTCTTCCTCCTTGGTTTTCTTCTTTTTCCTGTCCTTGTACGGTCCGCCTTCGCGGATCAGTGCATGCATCCTGTTGACTGGTGAGGTCTCGTCGACGCTCTGATCGATGCGCAGGGCAGCCTCCATCAGCATCGGCCCCTGCTGACTCTCCAGCTCATGGATGCGGTCGATCAGCGACGTGTTCTGGTTCTGCAGCACCTTCAGATACGACTCATCCTGGGCCAGCTGCATCTTGCTGACAGTTCCGGCATAGGCTATGTCCACAAAAGTCGTGTACCTCTTGACATTGAACTTCCAGAACCAGTGTACAGGCTCCCAATCCACCTTGATGTCCTCGACGATGACCGTGGGTTTCGAGAACAGCGGGAACAGCGGGTACTTGGTCTCGACCATCCAGTCCTCGCTGAGCGGCACGTTGGTGACCACAGAATGCTTCACTCCGCACAACAATCTGCGCAGCAGGGCCCTGTTGGTCTGCTCCTGGAGGTACAGCTCGCCGTGCTCCTCCCAGATCACCCAAGGGTACATGGTGACGTGCATGTTGGCCAGAGAAGTCTCCCATACCATGGCATAGGCGGTCCTCCCCACGACGAGATAACCCACGAAGTATCCGAGGACGAAAGGCAGATACCAGAATCCTTCGGGGACCACGAAGTGGAACACGGCATCGATCCCCGACAATACCATGAGGGAGATCGTCATGCAGTCCACTGGGAATATGAATCTGGCAGCCTTCTGGACCTTGGAGCCGAGGACCACTGCGGCCATCGCAATGGCCGTACATATGCCGATAGTGACCAGAGTATCCATCTCACCACCCCAGGATGAACGTGATGAAACAGCCGCATGCAGAGACGATGGTACGCCTAATGTTCCTGTTCCAGGCACTGTAGATGGTCAGTGCGATCAAACCGATCTGCAGGCATTTCGGACCATACAGCATGAACGCATCCCAGCTCATGATGCGGAGCCTCCGGCGAAACGGCGTCTGAAAGGACGCAAAATCCTCCCGAGACTGTTGGTTTTCATCAGAAAAGCCCCCCGAATAAGGAATCCAGCCAGTTCATCATGGGTTTGATGACGAACAATCCGAACACCAGCAGTCCTGCACCTATGAGGATGAAATCTACCCTACGGGTAACAATCCCGCCGAGAAGGATGAGCAACCCGGCCACGATGAAGATGATCTGCAGCCATCCCGTGTTCGAGTCCTGGATGTCCAACAGGGGAATCAGATCCGCGCTTCCTGGCTGGATGTAACGGACCTTCGTCACCTTCAGATCCAGAGACTGGACGTTGTGCATACCGTCATCGTCGCAGATTCCCAGCTGCGTCGCCGTTATGGTATATCCGTCCTCGATGGCCAGCATCTCGTATCCGTCAGCCCCCATGCCTCCAGAATACCAGGAGCCGAGTTCCTGCCCGTCGGCCCAGATGGCCACAATGCAGTTCTGCTTCACCGTATAATCTGAAGAAACCCTGAGAGTGACATCATCGGACTGGAAGAAGGGAGTGAATATCACGTCGGAGAACACGGCATTGCCGTACTCATCGAGGATCGATCCCCTGACGAACGGTGCATCCATACCGTCACCGTACAGCCCGATCTCCAGATTGGAGAGATCTCCGGCATTGCCATCGTAATACGTGGCGAGCTGCTGCATGGCCGACAGCGTGAGGACCTTGTTCATGCCCTTCGACAGTACGACCGTGTCGTAGACATTGGATGCCATCAGCGTGGTGATACCGAGATCGTTACTGTCCGCGGCATCGTAGATATCCCATACCGCCGCAGCGGAATTGTTGGCGGATACCGATGTCCAATACAGCTTATCCAAGAGTCTCTGGTACGCGGACAGCACCGGAAGGAGGTCCACCGAACCCGGCAGCACATATTGTTCGCCGGATGGCGTATCGGAGGGGACCACCTTGAATGCCAGTGTCTCCGAGGTCATGCTGCCTACCTTCACGGATCCGTTATCGAAGACCGCGAGCCTGTCCGTCCCATCCGTGTGCATGACAAGTCCGGATTTCAGAGTCGCTGCGGAATCACCGATGACCGCGGACATCGTATCGCCGCAGATCACCGCATCCGATACCCTGTATATCCCAGGAACGAATCCGTCCAGGGAAGAGAGCTGCGTTGTACCTGTGGGGATGGTGTAAGATCTGGACCTGTCCTCGCTAGAGATCGTGGTGGTCGCACCAGCGTTGATGATATATCCCGGCTGATATCCGGACGTACCGTAGGAGGTATCGATGGTTAGGATGACGTCATCGGTGACTGTACCGATGTATATGAGTCCGGTACCGCCGGACATATCAACTACGGATACTAGGTGTGCATCCCAATCGTTCTCTTCCGAGTAGTACTGCGCCCCTCCCAGGAGGAAACCTGCCTTCATCTTGCCGTCATAGGTACCCATATTGCCCCAGTCGGACACGCGCGAGGATACTTCGTCGAAAAGCGAATTAATCTGCGCTACCGCATTGGCGGTCATGACGGAATTGTTCTCGAACGCACGTGCACCTGCCAACACGGAATTGGGCGAATAGGCCTTCCCGCTCTCCCATTGGGTGTACGCCTCCAATTCCGCCTGGCGGATCCAATGTTCCTTGGTCATACCCCAAAGCTGCGCATAGTTGGCATTGGAATTGGCAGTGAATACAGATGCCACGGACATGACATCGGTCATATTATTGGCGGCATCGAGCCGAGCCAGTTTCTGGAGCTCTGCATCCGACGGATCGTATTGCATGCCGTCGATGTATCCAAAGGTGTACGCCACTACAGCAGTTATGATCACTGCGGCAACCAGCGTGCTCACGGCGATATCGTCCGGTTCCTCCTCCCTGTCAGTCACGCCGATACAGGTGAATGATGCACAGAGCAGAATGCCTACCGCGAATACTGCAAACAAAGATTTCCTCATATGAACCTCCTGAGAATGAAAAATCCAGCGATCGCTGCCAGCACAGCGGCGGCGATCACCGGCAAATCGACATCGATGATCTCCGATCCTCCGTTATCGTCCTCCTCCGTGGCAGTAGCACCGGTGATGGAGAACGTACGTGACGCCTCCGCGATACCGACACCTTCCACCTCGGCGGAGACCGTCACGGTACCATCGGCATCCACGGCATGCACGGGGATGGATGAGTAGTAGGTCTCGGAGAAACCGTCGGAGAAGGTCACGGTCGCACGGCTGAAGCTGCACTTCATGATCACCTTGACCATCCCGTCCGCCACTTCGAGGTCGAAGACCTCAAGGTACTTTGCAGAGAGGATCATGGACTCCGTCACAGGAAGGGAGAAATCCCACTTCTCACCGCCATGATACCACCCCAGGAAAAATGATCCGGATATGGATGGGGCGGTACGTTCTGCTACTGTATCCCCACTACTGACCTGTACTGGGACCCTCCACGATTCAGTGGAGAATGTAACGATAATATCGGAACCGTCCCCGGTGCCGACGTACGTCCACACTGCATAGAGATCTGCGGATGCCGTGTTGGAACCGTCGGATGCGGAAAGGATGAAAACACTTCCGGGGCGATACTCTACTCCGCCGCTCGGGGACAGAGACCAACCTTCGAAATCATATCCCGCCGCAACGGGTATCTGCGACGAGATCAGGAACCTGTACTCCCTGGAATCGATGACCCTGTACCACGACGAGGGCATCCCCGATACGGACGAGGAACAGTTCCCATGATAGGTGACGGTTATCAGTACGCTATCCGTGACCGGCCTCAGGGACCATACTGCATACAGCGTAGCCGTACCGGATCCGGACCAGAGATAGACGGAACCGGGAGAGTACTCGGGAGAATCCGCATAAGGTGAGGTCGCCCACCCGAGGAAAGTGCTCCCGATGAGATAGTAATCGGACTGCGAGACCTCCATAGCATACGGGAAGCCTCCTTCGGAGACCAGCTCCGAATATGAT
The DNA here is from genome assembly GCA_017395275.1 of Candidatus Methanomethylophilaceae archaeon. Classification (GTDB taxonomy): domain Archaea; phylum Thermoplasmatota; class Thermoplasmata; order Methanomassiliicoccales; family Methanomethylophilaceae; genus SIG5. The sequence continues at coordinate 6,001 of JAFPVN010000042.1, forward strand.
CTGTTGACGGTAACGGTCGCCGTGCTACCGCCGGATGCGCCATTGCCGTCGTAGATGATCGTGAACCTGTAGGTCAGCTCCTCGAACACCGCATAATACGTATTCTCCGAACCGACAGACGAGACTGCCGCATATTCGCCGACCGGTGAACCCTCGCCGATATCGTATGCGGTACGGGACCACCCCTTGAGCGAATAGCCTGCAGGTGCGAACGAATGGACGGGCAGCCAATAGTCATATCCGGAATACGCGTCATACCCGGCATCGTACATCCCGTACCCGGGTATCCTGAGCTCGATCCTTGCAGCGGATGCCGAAGTCGCCCACACGGCCTTCAGAACGTTGTATCCGTCGGGCGTGTCGTACAGGTACCCAGGGAAATAGATTGGATCCGAAGCATCGCCGGATTGGTTCCAGCCGATGAAGGTGTAACCGTCCTTGGTGACGGAATCACCGCCGGCCAATGCGGTGTAGCCCCCGACTTCAGTGAATGCCGCAAACTGGCCGCGGTAATAACCGCCGTTGACATCGTATGCGAGTATGCCCGCCTTCCCGGATGCGATGATCTCCTCATAGGTGTACTCCGCGGCATCGATGCGGACGCTCTTCGTTATGGTGTACGTTCCGCCGATGGGGAATACGGCGGGAGAGCCGTCGACATCTATCTCCCATCCCTTCTGACTCCTGGACATCGTATCGGAAGGCAGCTTGACAGCAGTACCGATCGGCCCATAGAGGTCCCTGAACACGGATCCGTCCCGGTTGAAGACCGTTGCGTGGAGGATGCGGGACGGATCGGTACCCGCATCGGATACCTGGATGGCGTAAGTGTAACACACCCCCGTCCCGGCGTACATCGTGATGAATGCCGTACCGGTCAGGCCCGGATTCCCGGACACGTAGAAATGGACGAGATCGTCCCCGTCCACCACCTTCGTGAAAGTTATGTTGTTGAGGGTGACCGCCCCTATGAACGCTCCGTATTCCTGCGAATATGTCAACCCCGTGGACGAGATGTAACCCGTCTGTTCGGAACCGCGCCATA
>JAFPVN010000043.1 GCA_017395275.1 Candidatus Methanomethylophilaceae archaeon
AGTATGTGCCAGCGTCACAGACCGAGCAGATAGCGGATGGCCTCGTTGGCAAGGATCATGCCGAACACCGCAGGTACGGTCGGCAGCGATCCGAGGATGCTCTTCCCGTGCTCGTCCCTTTGATCCGGTCTGATCTCCAGCTTCTCCTCGGAGTACACGCAGGTTATGCACGACGTATCGACATCCCTCAGTCTGGAGCGGACCGCCGCGGCCAGCGGACAGACCTTGGTCTTCTTCAGTGTGGCCACGTGTATGGATTCGGTCTCGAAATGCAATGCGGCACCCATGGACGAGAACGTCCTCAGACCGCGTCCGGCGGCCTCGCGGAGCAGGGCGCACTTGTGCTCCACGGTGTCTATCGCGTCCACCACGATGTCGGGATCGCCGGAAAGGATGTCGCCAACGGTATCCGCGGAGACCATCTGGCACATGATCTCTATCCGTATATCGGGATTGATGGAGTGCGCCCGTTCCGCCGCCACCTCGGCCTTCCTCCTGCCTATGGTTTCCGTCGTCGCCAGTATCTGCCTGTTGAGGTTGCTCTCGTTGAAGACGTCCGCATCCACTATGCGTATGCGTCCGACACCTGCCCGTACGAGCCCTTCCAATGCGTATCCCCCCACGGCACCTGCGCCGCAGACGACCGCGAAGGTATCCCTCAGCCTGGCGATCCCGTCTTCCCCGATGAGGAGCTTAGTACGGTCGGCCATCCCGTTCATCTGAATATCCTCTCTGCATTCTCCAATGTTATTTTGGCGAGTTCCCCGGCACCCATCGACATGAGTTCCGCGATCTTCGATATGAAATCGTCCGCAGAGACGAACTCCTGTCCGTGATCGGGGGAATCGGTCTCCAGGAGCAGTCTGTCCTTCGGGATGAGCTCCAGTATGGCTTTTGCTACTGGTGCCTGCTTGGACAGTATCCTCGGTGAGATGGAGAAGTAGCAATCGTACTTCGAGAACGACTTGACGTAGTTGGACGGTGCGCTGAACGAATGCAGAACTATCGCCTTGCATCCCTTGTGGTTCCTCTTGACGGCGGCCAGGACATAGTTCTCCGCCCTGACGCTGTGTATGGATACGGTCTTTCCAAGCTCCGATGCCAGCATGAACTGCTCCTCGAAGCATCTGGCCTGGTCCACCATGCTCGGTCCCTTGGCCTCGTCCATGCCTATCTCGCCGATGTTGGCTTCGGGATCCCTCTCCAGCATCTCCCTGAGCCTGTCGATCGAACCGTCGCCCCAGGATTCCGAATACCACGGGTGCACCCCGTAGGAGCGTGCGACGCGGGGGCCCCTCATCTCCGATATCGCATCCCAATCCGAGAACTGGGCCGCGCATACCGATAGCAATGCGGCTGATTCCGAGCCGGGATATGCCGTGCCGGCGGGATGGAGGTGCGAATCGGCGTACTCCATCACTCCGCCCCCGTTAACGTCCTGACGGCGAGCACGGTGTTGGGCACGAGCTTCATGTCCTTAAGATCGTCGAGGGTGCACATCCTGTACTCGGTGTTCTCGGAATTGATGTCTGGCACAGTGTTGTCGTCCACCCTGAAGGCGAAGGGACGGACCTTCCATATCCTGTTCCCTTCCCTAACCGTGAGATCGTCCATGGTGGCGATCGGTTTCCCGACCCTGATGCCCGTCTCCTCGAAAATCTCCCTGGCGGCGGTCTGTTCGATGGTCTCCCCTTCCTCCCTCTTCCCTGCGACCAGGGACCAGTGGTCCGGATAGGAATGGGATTCCTTCGGACGGTGGAGCATGATGAACCTGTCCTTGATGAGGACGACGGACGATGCACACTCGGTGACCGTCACGCCCTCTATCTCCACCGTACCGGCATCGGCGTCCACCTTCACGGTGTCGCCGTCGTGTATCAGGTTCACGTCTATCCCGTCGATCATCGGGATCGACGAAATCACCGCGCCCGTGGCCACTATGGTCTCGGCGGACGCGTTGATGACCGCCGCGGGAGCCTTTCCGTGGACCATGAGGTCGTACATCACGAAGGATCCGACGGTGCTGCCCTTCCCCCTGGGGAAGACCAGTATCTTACCGGCGACGTTACCGCCCTGCTCCACCTTCAGCTCCCCGGTGGATCCGTCGACCCCTCCGAGGAAGCTCAGCGGCTGCTCGAGCTTGATGACCTTTCCCTCCGTGCATCCCTTGGAGATCGTCCTTCCGCTGAGGATCATGAGATCACCTTCAGCAGCTGCGCGATATCCTGGCACATCGTCCTCTGCGAGCAGAGGGTGGGCAGGTAGTTGCCCGCCTTGCATGAATTGGTCCCTGTCCTGGAGAAGGTACCCTCTATCGGCGCGACGACCATGCAGGTGTCCGCCAGCACGGGACCGAACTCCTCCAGGATCCGGACGTCGTCCGCGCACTTCTCCCTGACGGCGCGGGAGGTGCAGAACCATATCTCTGCGTCCCCCCTCTTCTTCTTGCCCTTGAGCATCATGGCGATCTCGTGGACCTCCCTCTCGGTGAGGTGCGGGCAACCTAGGGCTATGAGCTGGACGTCGTCGGCCGTGTTGACCTTCTCGTAGGCCTCCTTCAGCTCCTCCTTCCCGATGTGGATGACCTCAAGGTCGGACACGTCATATCTTGACGCTTCCGGTGTGACCCCTTCGACGTGGAACATCGCGACGGCGCCTGCGGCGGCCATGGCCGCTGCCATGGTCTTGCCTTCCTCGATGCCGGGCCTGATGCCCCTGTAGTACGGAATGCCTCCGCCGATCCTCATCCCGACGGCCTGTCCCAAAAGAGAGTGCTCGAACAGCGAATCGCCGATATCGGCCTCGATGACCACGGTCGGCCTCCTGTTCTCATCCTTGTGGAGACCGTAGTTGGCGGTCTTGCCGAGAATCGCCGCGGCGAGCGCTCCGGGACCGCCTTCCCTGTTGGTCCTCGCCCCGACCATGGAGTTCACGAAGGACAATGCGGAGGATTCGGCCCATGCCACATGGTCGCCCAGCTTCGGGAGGTTGGCACCGGTGTAAGGGGTGCACGAACATGTAGTCTGGATGCCCATCTGTCCGTAGAGGTCGACGATCCTGTTCTGCTTCTTGGCAAACTCCTCGGAGATGTGCATTTCCGCCCATCTCTCCCTGTCCATGCCTATCGGATTGAGGGTGGACCTGACTGAGACCTTCGCTCCGCCTTTCACCATATCCTCGAGGTACTTCAGACCGCCGTCGCCGATGGTCTTGTACGATGCTCCCGAGAGGTGCGCGGAGGTGATGTCCACCAATCCGTCGGCGTTGTAGATCTTTCCCAATGCGACGACCAGTTCCATGGCCTTCTGGGCCCCCTCTCCGGACTCGCCGTCGAGTATGGCCTGTTCGCTGTCGGTTAACTGCATGCCCCCATTATAGGATATTAAGGTTAAAGAATCGACGATTGCCCGTTCGGATCAAAAGG
>JAFPVN010000044.1 GCA_017395275.1 Candidatus Methanomethylophilaceae archaeon
AGGACGTCGTGGACATCTCCAGGATCGCATCCGCGGTCGTCCTCAACATGGGAACGCTGAACGTCAGGACCGTCGAGTCCATGCTCCTCGCCGGGAAGATCGCCAACGAGTGCGGCGTGCCCGTCATCTTCGACCCCGTCGGAGCCGGAGCGAGCAAGTACAGGAACGAGGTCGCCGACAGGATCCTCAAGAAGGTCAAGGTCGCCGTCATCAAAGGGAACGGAGGGGAGATCGGTTTCCTCTCCGGGACAGGAGGAGAGGTCAAGGGAGTGGATTCCGTCTCCGCCAGCAACGAGATTGCCGCGGTGGAATCCCTTGCGAAGAGGTACAACTGCGTCGTCGCCATGTCGGGAAAGGTCGATTACGTCTCCGACGGCGAGAAGACCGTCAAGCTCTCCAACGGGCACGATCTCATGGGATGCGTATCCGGTACCGGATGCATGCTCGCGGCCGTCGTCGGATGCTACGTCGGGGCGAACGGGGCATCTGTGGAGTCCGTCTCCTCCGCCATCACCGCATTCTCCCTCGCAGGTGAGATCGCGGGACCCAAATCAGAAGGTCCTGGCACATTCAAGCAGAAGATGCTCGACGCCCTCTACAACCTGACCGCGGAGCAGTTCGACTCGATGAAAAGGGTAGAGTGAATGTACACCCTATACGTGGTCACCGATGCGGAGCTCTCCAACGGGCTCTCCCACTCACAGATAGCCGAGCTCGCCTGCAAAGGTGGAGCGGACGTCATTCAGCTCAGGGACAAGAACATCGACGATGCCGAGTTCCTGAGGTACGCCAGGGAGATCAAGAGGATCTGCGACAGGTACGGTTCGCTGTTCATAGTGAACGACAGGTTCGACATCGCGCTGCAGTGCGAGGCGGACGGAGCCCATCTCGGACAGTCCGACCTGCCGATATCCGAAGCGAGGAAGAGGGCGCCCGAGGGATTCATACTCGGATGCTCCGTCGGCAGTCCCGAGGAAGCCGTGAAAGCGGAGAGGGACGGCGCGGACTACATAGCACTCAGTCCCGTCTTCGATTCCAGCTCCAAGCTCGATGCCGGTTCCGGGCACGGCCTTCGCACGCTCTCCGAGATAAGGAAGGCTGTGGATATCCCCGTTCTGGCCATTGGCGGCATAAACAAGGAGAACGCCGCATCCGTCGTGAAGGCGGGAGCGGAGGGTCTCGCCGTCATATCCGCCGTCGTGTCCCAACCGGACGTGACCGCGGCAGCGAGGGAACTGAGGGAGATAATCGTCAGAGCATCGACAGATCGCCGGTGACCTTGTCCACCGCGGACTCGGGTGCGGGACCGATGCCTATACAGGTGACCGTACCGGGAGCTATCTCGGTGCGTCCCGCGTCTGTTATGACGGAATTGATCAATCCCGCGGCATCCGCCATGGCCTTGACCTCGAAGAGCTCCTTCTCCGAGTTCACCTTGACGACGACCTTCTTCTGACCCTCGCCCATCCACTTGTCCAAGTTCTTCGGGTCCTTCTTCTTCGCGGCGAAGGCGCAGTTCACCGCCGCATGGGCGGCCTGGGCCGCCATCTTGCCCTTGGACATCTTGAGGTCGTTCCTCATGACGATGACCATCTTGGACTCCTCGACGGTCCTTGAAGCTGAGAATCCGAATGCCATGCACGGCACTAGACAGGCAACGGATATAACGGTTTCCCAGAGATAGCGGAAAGCATTAAGAACGCGCGCATTATGGGTTGCACCATGGCAATGATCGACATAGAGTACCGCTATGCCAAGGACCAGGTCCCCGGCGGGGACTTCCCCGGCAGAGAGATCAGAAGGAAGACCGTCAAGGAGATGGAGGAGTACCTCCGCCAGCTGGTCTTCGAGATGCAGGACGCGGACATCTCCGCCAAGTACATCGGCAAGGAGACCGAGGACGAGAACCAGGTCTACATCAACGGAAGGAAGGTCAACGACATCCTGAAGGGCCTCGAGATAAAGATGCTGGACCCCGAGGAGGACACCTGCGGATGCGGCGGCCCCAGGCCCATAACCATCGGCAGGCCGATGCTGGAGTGGGATCCCCGCGTCATCGAGGACATACCCGACGTCCTGATGAAGAACGCCATCTCCAAGGTATACTGCGACCTCCAGAAAGACAGGATCATGTGATACCGTGGTCTTCGAGATCGTCAGGAGGGACGGCCTCGCCAGGATTGGCAGGTTCCAGACCCGCGCCGGCGTGCTGGAGACCCCCGCGCTCCTGCCCGTGGTCAACCCCAAGATCTTCACGGTCACGCCCAGGGAGCTCTACGACGAGTTCGGGTTCAGGGCGCTGATCACCAACTCATACATAATCAAGAACACGCCCGGACTGAAGGAGAGGGCGCTGGAGGAGGGCCTCCACAAGCTGCTGGACTTCGAGGGTACGGTCATGACCGACTCCGGTACCTTCCAAAGCCATATGTACGGCGAGGTCGAGGTCACCAACGAGGAGATGGTCCAGTTCCAGAAGGACATAGGTTCGGACATCGGTACTGTCCTGGACATATTCACGGAACCCTACTGGACCAAGGAGCAGACAGCGAAGTCCATAGAGACCACCCTCGAGAGGATGCAGGTCGCCTGCGACATGAAGGGAGACATGATGATCAACGGTGTCGTCCAGGGATCGGTCTACCAGGACCTCAGGGAGGACTGCGCAAGGCGCATGGCATCCATGGACGTGGACGTCCACCCCATCGGAGGAGTGGTGCCGCTCATGGAGCAGTACAGGTACTCCGAGCTGGTGGATGTTGTCATATCCTCGAAGAAGGGACTGAACCCCAACCGTCCCGTCCACCTGTTCGGTGCCGGACACCCCATGGTGCTCGCACTGGCGGCGCTGATGGGATGCGACCTGTTCGATTCCGCGTCGTACGCGAAGTTCGCAAGGGACGACAGGATGATGTTCATCGACGGTACGTACCGTCTGGCATACATGCAGGCGCTGGACTGCAACTGCCCCGCATGCAGGGGACACACCATCGAATCCCTCAGGAAGCTCACCAGGGACCAGAGGACAAAGATCATCGCAAGGCACAACCTCTATCAGATAACCTCGGAGCTGTCGCTCGTCAGGAGGTACATCCGCGAGGGAAGGCTCTGGGAGCTGGCGGAGATGAGGTGCAGGGGTCACCCTGCGCTCCTCGACGGACTGAGGAGGCTGAAGGAGCACACCGCGTTCCTCGAGAGGACCGAACCCATCAGCCGCGACGGCGCCATGTTCTACACCGGTTCCGAGACCCGCGGCAGGCCCATATTCAAGAGGTACGCCGACAGGGTCATGGAGAGGTACGTCCCGCCCACCGACAAGGCGGCCATGTTCCCCGACGGGGGCAAGCCGTACAACAGGGTGTACGGGGAGCAGTTCGACAAGGCCATGAAAGCGGGATACACGCCGATAGTCACCTCGCCCTTCGGACCCGTGCCTGCGGAACTCGACGAGATCTACCCTCTGGCACAATCGCTCTTCCCCGAGATCACCGATGCGGAGACCGTCACGGAATCCGACAACCTCACCTTCGATTTCATAGAGAAGATGGGATTCAAGGAGGTCATCGAGGCCGACGAGATCCCCGACGGCGGGGACATGGAATATGACCCCGACGTCCTCAGGGCGAAGGCCATCGCCAACTACCAGTTCGGCATCGACGTGGCCGATGCCATGTTCCGCGGGAAGATAGAGATAGTCAAGAGCCGCAAGACCGGCAAGATCAGGAACGTCATCTCCGACGGGGAGCACATACTCTCCCTGAGGGCGGGCGACGGACTCTACACCCTCAGGCCCGAGGGGGCGCAGAGGATACTGGAGAAGATCCCCTCGCCGAGGATGAGGGTCATCGTCAACGACGATTCCGTACCCTTCGTATCCGAAGGCAGGAACGCCTTCGCGCAGTTCGTCCTCGATGCTGACGACGAGATCAGGCCGATGGAGGAGGTGATCGTCGTGGATAGGAACGACAGACTCCTCGCCACCGGACGCGCCCTGCTGATAAAGAGCGAGATGAAGTCACTCAAGAAGGGAATCGCCGTCAAGGTCAGGACGGGCTCCGGAGACGAGGCCTAAGGCCTCCTCTGATACCTTCACGCAAGCCAACACGTCATCCATCGCGGACCTCATCTGGCCCGCGCTCTCGGCCCTGAACCTGTAGATCACCTTGTTACCGGACACCTCCGTGATCACGTAGGTGTCGTCGTCGGGCCTGGAAGAGTCATACACTGCCCTGGCATCCTCGGGGGTGCCGTATTCCAGGGTGAGCTCCATCCTCATCATCTGCGACCCCTCCTGGCGTAATCGCGGTTTATGGCCTGCATGAACGCATCCACGGTGGTGTCGACGATGTCCCTTCCGACCGCCTTTCCGGCGGAGATGTGATCGTCATCGTGGACGTCCTTGACCAGCACTGTGACCTCGCACAGCGAATCGCTTCCGCCGGTGATGGATTCCAGCCTGAGCTCCTCGAACACGATGTCGTCGCTCACGGCCTTCCTTATGGCGTTGATCGCCGCATCGACGGGACCGTTCCCGGTCATGGCGCAGGTGTTCTGCTCCCCTCCGATGTCCACGGTGACCGTCGCGGTCGGGGTGACGTTCTTCCCGGTGATGACGGCGAACTCCGTCAGCCTGACGATGTCCTCGGTCTTGTCCTTCCACAGGATGTTCTCGGCTATGGCAGCCAGTTCTATATCGGATATGGTCCTGTCGCCGGACTGCCTCTTGATCTCCGCCATGAGGGCGGGCATCCTCTCCTCGGGGAACGGAACGCCCATGCGGTCCAGCTTCTCCCTGACCGAATGCTCCCCGGAATGCCTCCCGATGGTTATGTCGCGCACCCTTCCCACCATCTCCGGGGGGTAGGGCTCGTAGGTGGATGAGTTCTTCAGTATCCCGTGGACGTGGATGCCGGACTCGTGGGCGAATGCGTTCCTTCCGATGACGGGTTTGGTGTACGACGGACGGTATCCCGTGTACCTCACCACGGTCTTGGAGACCCTGTCGGTGAGTTCGAGCTTCACGGTGTCGACGCCGTAGTTGAGCTTGAGATTGAGGGCGACCTCCTCGGTCGATGCGTTCCCGGACCTCTCGCCGATGCCGGTCATGCATGTGTGTACGTACGACGCGCCCGACTCCACTGCGGCGAGGGTATTGGCGACGGCCAGTCCGAGATCGTTGTGGCAATGGACGGATATCGGCGCTCCGATATCTGCGGACAGCTTACCGATTAGTTCAGACATGCGGCGGGGTGTGGTTATCCCTACTGTATCTGGAACATTGATAACCGATGCTCCCGACTCTACGGCGGCGGCATACGCCTGCCTGAGGAAACCGTAATCGGTACGGGTGGCGTCCTCGCACGAGAACATGATGTCCATGCCCTTCTCCCTGGAATAGGACACCGAATCCCTGATCGCGCCGATGACCTGTTCGCGGGTCATGCCGAGCTTGTCCCTGATGTGGCTGTCGGACGTGCCGATGAAGAGATGGATGCATCTCACACCGCAGGACTCCACGGCGTCGATGTCCTCGCGCCTGCATCTGGCGAGCGAGTACACATCGGCATGCAAACCCATGCAGGACAGCCTCCTGAGCGCCATCCTGTCCACCTCGCTGGATATGGCGAATCCCGCCTCTATGCAGTCCACGCCGTAACCGTCCAGCGCCAGTGCTATGTCCACCTTGTCCTCCGCGGACAATGCTATGCCCGGAGACTGCTCCCCGTCCCTGAGGGTGGTGTCGAATATCCTTACCTTCTCGGGGACATGCATTCCGGTGGCGTTCTCGGGACCGCTCATGCATCGGAATATCCCCACGCACGATATAAGGGATTCTACCAAGGCAAAGGGTTATCATATCCGCAACCATGCGGGTTGCATGAAGAAACTGCTGATCATCAACGGAAGCCCCAGGAAGAAGGGCTGCGACGCACGCGTCTGCGACGAGATCTCCGCTCTGGCATCCAAATACGGATACGAGTCCGAGACCGTCTGGGCATACGACCTCCAGATAGGCGGATGCAGGGCATGCATGGCCTGCAAGTCCACCCAGAGGTGCGTGCAGAAGGACGGCATGAACGAGATCCTCGACAAGATAAGGACATCCGATATGCTGATCTTCGCCACGCCGGTCTACTTCAACGGTGAGACCGGACCCATGAAGACGTTCCTTGACCGCATGTACCCGCTGATGAGGATGAATCCCGACAGGACCGTGGAGTCGTTCATCGGCAACGTGAAGAAGGCCGCGATCGTGGTATGCTGCGGGGCACCCGACGGCAACATGAAGTATGCCAGCATAGTGACGAAGTTCATCAACGTGCTGAAGATGTTCAACGTGACCGACGTCTCCGGCGCAGTCATACCCTCAGGCAATCCCGATACGGTACTCGAATCCAGCTTCTGCAAGGGCTGCCTCAGCCAGATCGAGTTCCAGCTTCAGATGGAATGATCCCGATAGTGCCCGCGTCAGGTAAGAGGGACGCCTTCGTCTCCGGAACGCTCCGTTTCGACGGCAGTATGCCTGTCATCGAGGGGGAGCGCCCCCTCAGGGAGGTCCTGAAGGAGGCCTACGACTCCACCCAGCAGGACGACCCCATCATCCTGCTGGATGTGGACGGTTTCGGGGACAGGTTCCTGAACGGGGAACTGGTCAAGGAGATACGCATCAGAGGGAGGGACCTCTGGTTCATCACCTACGTGGAGAATCTGGAGGACGTGATCAGCGCCCTCACTGGTTCGTTCTCGGGTCTGGGGATACCCATGCACACGATGCGCGAGGACGACCTTCTGGACAAAGCATCGGAGATGTCCGACCTGGTGTTCCCCGCCGCGTTCGTGAGGAACGGTACGGAGCTGTCGACCGGACGCAGACCGGACGAGCTGGAGATAATCTGCCGCAGGGAAGGTTTCCCGAGGCTTTTGATAATCGACATGGATCAGCTGTCGGCGGAGGATGTCTCCATGGCTATCACCGTCTCCGAGAGCCCGACGGCATAATCCCTGGCCACCTCCTCCATGCCTGCGGTCGACGAATCCGTTCCGGCGAACACGTGGTGTTCCAGCCATGTCCCCCCGAATCCGAGGCAGAAGGAGCGGAACGCGGAGATGAGCGACCTTACGTCGGGGATCGCCCTGCCGGCACTGCCGATGAACGTCATGTAGCGTCTCTTCTTAGCGACGGCACCGGGATTGTTCCAAAGGAACTGGAAACGGTCCATGACCGTCTTGATCTGCGACGAAGGGGCGTTGAACCTCACCGGAGTGGCAAATACAATGATATCCGCCTTATCGAACGATTCGAATATCTGGCACATATCGTCGTCGAACCTGCACTTGCCGTTCCTGCATGCATTGCAGCCTTCGCAGTGTGCGATCCTCAGACCGCCGGCGGATACCGATTCGGATTCCCAATCCGACGGAAGTCCCGACAGGAACGCCCGACATTGCTTGGATGTGTTTCCCTCCGCGGAAGCTCCCGAGATGACAAGGACCCTCATGCCCGTCATATCCACGGCACGCTTTTAATACAATCGCCCGCCAGAACGAAAAAGAGTCAAAAACGCTTTATCTATCCAAAATATATCGACTCCCCAGAGGTCAGAGCATGAAGGAAGAATTCAGCAGGTTCAGGGAGATGGAATTCCCCAGGAACATCATCATCGGCAGCGGTATACTGAATGAGATCGTTCCGCTCTGCGACAGCCTCAACCTTCCCAAGAACGGCATGATGATCACCGGCGGACAGACCTACAAGGCGGCCGGGAAGATCGTCGAGGACTACATGACCGATGGCGAATACTCCATAAGCGTCCACACCACCGGGGCCGTTACCGAGGAGAACGTCAACGAGGCGATCTCTTTCGGACGCAAGAACAAATCGCAGTTCATCCTTGCGGTGGGAGGCGGCAGCAAGATCGATGCCGCCAAGCTCGTAGCGGACGATCTGCACATCCCTTTCATCAGCATCCCCACCTCGGCCGCCCACGACGGTATAGCGTCGGGGAGGGCCTCGCTCAAACTGGACAGGGGACCGAAGTCCATCGACGCGGTGACGCCCATGGCGATCCTGGCTGACACCGAGATCATCTCGAGAGCCCCGCACAGGTATCTGGCGGCAGGATGCGCCGATGTCATCTCCAACCTGACCGCACTCAGGGATTGGGACTACGCCCGCAGGCTCAGGGCCGAGGAGGTCTCCAACTCCGCCATAGCGCTCTCCAGCCTCGCGGCGGAATCCATAATCGATAACGCGGCCGTCATCAGCCTCGGAAACGAGGAGAGCACCCGCGCGGCGCTCAAGCCCATCATCATCTCCGGTGTGTCCATGGCGGTTGCGGGAAGCTCCAGGCCCACCAGCGGTTCCGAGCACATGTTCTCCCATGCGCTGGACCTCATGCACGTGAGCTCCGCCATGCACGGGGAGCAGTGCGGAGTGGGCACGATCATGATGATGTATCTCCACGGAGGAGACTGGCAGAGGATCAGGACCGCGCTCATGAAGATAGGCGCGCCCGTCGATGCAGAAGGCCTCGGGGTCATGAAGGAGGACATCATCGAAGCGCTGATGACCGCCCACAAGATCAGGAAGGACAGGTTCACGATCCTCGGCACCAGCGGACTCACCAAGGCGTCCGCCGAGAAGGCTGCCAGGGAAACTATGGTCATATGAAGGTATTCAGATGGTACTCGTAACTTTGATCGGCGATGCGCACGCGCACATCGGGAACAGATTCTATTACCTCGGGCCGAACGACGAATGCAGGGACTGCAGGCTGAAGAACGTATGCTTCAACCTCGATGCGGGTTCCCTGTACGAGATCGTGCAGCTCAGGGATGCAAGGCACGACTGCGCCCTCCGCGAGGAGCAGGTCAGGGTCGTCGTCGTGGAGAAGGTGCCGTTCCAGGCTGCCGTCCCCAAGAAGCTGGCGATCGACGGGAGCATGATCACCTTCGAGTCCAAGGCCTGCGGCCGTCTAGACTGCCCCAACTGGAAGTTCTGCAACCCGGCGAACGTCGCCGACGGCGAGAAGCATTCCATCACACAGGTCATGGAGAACCTCGACTGCCCCATCGGGGAGCAGATGGTCCGCGTCAAGATGGAATGAGGGCGCTCCCGCATTGCGGGTCCGCCTCTCGAATCGTTTCAGAAATTATTGTGCCAGATAATGTGTTTTGAAGGGGCCGTAGCCCCTTCGCGATCAAAACTTCTCGCCGGTCAGTCTCTCGAACATGTCGGCGTAGAGCTTCGCGACCTCGTCAATGACGTCCTGCGGAAGTGCCGGGATGTCGGGCTCGGGAAGTCCCTTCTCGCGGGCCTCCATGAGCTGCGCGTGGTATCCGGTCTTCCTGTAGTGCTGCCTGACGAGCTCCTTCGAGAGCTCGACGGTCTTGCCCTGCTCGTAGAGCGCAGCGTCCCACCAGCGGTCCTCGTCGAGGGTCCCGAAGGTGTCGATGATCATCAGGTTGCGGTTCTCGTCGTAACCGAACTCCTTCTTTCCGTCGCAGTGGATGAGACCGTTCTTGGATGCCTCGGCGCCGATGATCTCGTCGATCTTCAGCACGGTGCTCTTGATCTCCTCGTAGTCCGCGTCGGTGAGTCCGGCGATGTCCTTGGCCTCGGCGTCGGTGAGCTCGCGGTCGTGTGCCTCCAGCTTGGTGGTGGCCTCGATGTACGGGCGGGGCAGCTTCTCGCCGCTCTTCAGCTCGTGGCCCTTCTCGAATCCGAGGTCCTCGACCTTGATCTTGCCCTTCTTCACGCGGTCCACCAGGGATCCCGCGGCGTAGTACCTGCAGATGACCTCCAGGGGGATCAGGTAGTTGGTCGTGTCCTCGTGGATCTTGTCGTAGTCCTCGATGATGTTGAACCTCTTGACCCTCATCCTGTTCGGGGGGAGGTACTCGATGAAGTGGGTCTTGATGCCCTTCTTCTCGAGGAGGCCGAACCAGTGCGTGGCGGTCCTGCAGAGGCACTCTCCCTTGCGGGGGATCTGCGAGGGTATGATCTTGTCGAAGACGGAGATGTTGTCGGTGAAAACGAACTCGAGGGTCTTGTCGTCCACAGCGTAGACTTCCTTTACCTTTCCTGTCCTGATGTGTTCCATGTCCGTCAATCGGACATGCACTATTAAAGACTTTTATCAACGCCCGAGCGGACGCCTCTCCATCGTGCGCGACGAGACGTCGGCGGTGACCAGCACGCCCCCTCCCGAACGTCCGAGCATCATCGATACGGCCTCGTCCGCCATCAGGGAGCCGATGAGGGAGACGGCAGGAGCGTATGACGCATGGAGCCCGTCCTCCCCCCTGACGACGGATTCCAGCGTGACCTGCGAATCCGGAAGGAACGACATGACCTGTCCGAAGGTGCCCTAAACGCCCCAGTGGATGAGCGTCCTACCCATGCGCCTGCATGATTGTGCCAGCACGTACCTTGAGGATACGCTGTCGAGGCAGTCGATGACGATGTCCCCCTCCGATACGATGCCGTCCGCGTTCTCGGCGTCGAGCATGCACCTGTGCTTCGCGACGGATGCCTTCGGCTGCGCGTTGAGGATCCACTCCTCGGCGCTGTCCACCTTGTGGTGGCCGAGACGGCCGAAGTGTATGAACTGCCTGTTGAGATTGGATTCCTCGACCACGTCATGGTCGACGAGGACGAACGATCCGATACCAACGGATACGAGATTCGCTATGACCTGTGAACCGAGTCCCCCGCATCCAACGATAACGACGGTTGAATTCCATAATCTGGACTGCTCCTCTTCGTTGAAGAGTGCCGATTGGCGCGAGTAGCGTTCAGAGTCCATTCTCTATCTCCAGGATCTTCATGATCGCCCTTGCGGCCGCGGCCACGGACGATGCCCTAACCATGTCCCTGTCCCCGCCGAAGCGGTTTATCGACGATACGGTGTTGACGCCGTCGGTGGCCGCGATGCAGACCATCCCGACGGGTTTCTCGTCGGTCGCCCCTCCGGGACCCGCGATACCCGTGACGGATGCGGCTATGTCGGAACCGAACACCCTGCGGGCGCCGGCCGCCATCTCCTTGGCCGTCTCCTCCGATACCGCACCGTTCTCCATCAGCGTTTCATGCGACACGCCGAGGATCTGCTCCTTGGCCTGATTGGAATACGTTACAGCGCATCCGAGATAGAATTCCGATGCGCCGGGACGGGACGTGATGAGCTGCGAGATCAGTCCGCCGGTACAGGACTCCGCAAGTGCCAGCGTCTTCCCTTTGGAACGGAGGTACTCGGCTATGAGGGCCAGGTCACCATCTGTACTCATCGGTCTCACCGAGCTCTGTGATCCTGTTGACGCCGCCGCATTCCCTGATGACCTTCGCCACTGCGTCGGGCACGAGGTGCTCCCACTCGCAGCCTTCCCTGATCCTTCTCCTGACCTCGGTCCCGGAATATTCGGACCTGTTGTACAGCGGGGAGTCCCTGACCTCGTATCCGGCCTCGAAGAACAGCCTTCTGGTGTAGGGGTTGTTGGAATAGACCACCTGGAACGGGGGGCACATGGACTTGACCTGCGACACCCACACGGAGTACCTGTTGAGGTCCTCGATGGGAACGATATAGTAGTTGGCGTACCCCTCGCTCCTGAGGGCCTCCGCGATCATGTGGTAGCGCTCTCCTGCCGTGAAGGGGTCCTTATCGGTGTGGGAGTACTGTGCGCTTCCGATCCCGATGATGACGTGGTCGCACTCGGCGAAGATCTTGCGGAGGACCTCCATGTGGCCGTTGTGGAACGGCTGGAACCTTCCGATGATGAGGCCGTTGCGGGTCATCTCACTCCTCGGCGGGCGCCTCCCCGGCGTCCTCGGGCTCCTCCGGAGGGACCTCGGTGACGGGGCCCTGTGCGGGGACCTCGACGGTCATGACGGGCTCGGGGACGGTCTCCTTGGGAGTCTCCTTCTTGGGCTCATACTCGACGACCTTCGGGGGAACGAGCTTCTCGGCGGTGGACCCGTCAGGGTTGAGGTCGCTCATCCTGTCGAGGTACTCCTGCTTCTTGGGGCAGTCCATGAATGCGTACTCGATAACATCGCGGATGGTCTCCGCGAGGATGATCTCCATGGTCTTGTAGTACTTGGTCTCGATCATGACGTCCTTGGCGTTGATCTTGGGTATGATCGCCCTGGTGAGTCCGGATGCCGCCGCGGCCTCGAGCTTGGCGGTGATGCCTCCGACGGGGAGGACCTTCCCGCGGACGTTGAGGCTTCCGGTCATGGCGATGGTCTGGTCGATCGGGATGTTGTCCAGTGCGGAGAGGATGGCGGTGGTCATGGTGACCGATGCGCTGTCCCCCTCGACACCGTCGTAGGTCCCGATGTACTGGAGGTGGATGTCCTTCTCGTTGAGGTCGCCGATGGCGTACTTCTTCACCACCGAGGAGATGTTCTCCACGGCCTCCTTGGCGATCTCTCCGAGCTTTCCGGTGACGAACATGCCGCCCTTCTTGCTGGGCGACGGGGTGACCTCCGCCACGAGGGGGAGGACGATACCGGAGTACTCGGCCATGTTGGAGCTTGCGTTGAGGGCGGCGAGACCGTTGATCATACCGACCTCGTAACCTGAGGTGCGGAAGGTCTCGTATGCCTTGCTCCCCTCGACGGAACGGTCGGCGATCTGCTGCTCGAGGCTCCTTGCGATGGACCTAGCGAGGATGACGTCATCCCTGGTGACGATGTTCCTCTTGTCCTGTACGGCCATGTCTCCCGCGACGCGGACGAGACCTCCGAGCTCCCTGAACCTGAGGGTCAGCTTGCCCTTCCTGCCCGCACGGCGCTGGGCCTCCCTGATGATCTCCGCGCTGGCGTACTTGTCGAAGGGCGGGATCTTCCCATCCTTGCGCACCTCCTGCGCTATGAACCTGATGACGTGCTTGCGGTTCTCGTCGGTGTCGTCCATGGTGTTCCTCATGTACACCTCGTAACCGTATCCTCTGATCCTCGACCTGAGCGCGGGGTGCATGCCCTGTATGGCATCGAGGTTCCCTGCGCAGACGAGGATGAAATCAGTGGGGACGGGCTCGCTCTTGACGAGGGCACCCGACGACCTCTCGGACTGTCCGGTGATGCACAGCCTCTTCTCCTGCATCGCAGTGAGGAGGGCCTGCTGGGATTCCATCCTGAGGAGGTTTATCTCGTCGATGAACAACACTCCCTTGTTGGCCTTGTGGATGCATCCTGCCTCCAGCCTGTCGTGGGACGGGGTCTCGAGTCCTCCGGACTGGAACGGGTCGTGCCTGACATCTCCAAGAAGGGCTCCGGCGTGGGTACCTGTGGCATCCACGAACGGCGGCATGTCGCCCCGTTCGTGACCCACGAGGAGCTTGGGGATGATGATTGTCTCGTTCCTCTGGCCCGGGGTCCTGTACATCATGAAGATAAGGAATCCGGCGAGGACCGCGATCCAGAGCAGCGTTGCGTTGCCCGAGTAGATGAAGTATGCGACTCCGAGTACGATGATCAGACCGATGACGTAGATGAAGGTGTTGTTCTTGCGCGCCCTCTGTGCGGCGGCCTGCGCCTTCTGCTCGTCCACGATTGCCTTTCCCTTTCCTGCCGGGAGGACCCTGATCCTGGGCTCGTTGAAGTCTTCGGGGTTGTGGTATGCGACGACATCCTCCAGCTCGTCCTTGGGAAGGAATTCCACCATCGAATTGGCCAGCATGGACTTTCCCGTACCGGGCTCTCCGATGAGCATCACGTGCCTTCTCTGCGATGCCGCCTTCTTAATGACGTTTACCGCCGCATCCTGACCGATGACCTGGTCGGCCATCATGTCGGGTATCTTCAGCTCGTCGGTGCTCTCGAATCCCTGTTCGGTGATCCACTCGTCGACGGGCGCAATTGCGGCTGATGACTGTTCTTTTTTGTCGTCACCCATATTTTTTTAACCCCACCGTCCTAATCGGACCTTTATATTTAACCGTATTCGTACGCGCGCCAATTGTTACACGAAGGTAAGAAAACGGTAATTCGGCTAGATTTGATATTCTATAAATAGTTTTCCTATAAACGCCGTTATCCCCCGCATGTCCGCCTTTATGTACGGAGACGTCCATGACCCTGCAGGTCGATGGCATGAGGTTCGGTTGCACCCTCCTTTCCGTTTCGGACATGGGCAGGTCCCTGAGATTCTACACCGAGGTCCTCGGGCTGGAGGTGGAGAACGACTTCGGTGCCAACGTAACGCTCTCGGGGAGGATCGCGCTGCAGACCGAGACCACATGGAAGTGCCTCACCGGGAACGACGACGTCATATACGGCGGCAACGATGCCGAGGTGTACTTCGAGGAGACCGATTTCGACGCCTTCGTCGCCAAGCTCAGAAGGACCGAGGGCATCAGATACGTCCACATGCCCGTCGAGCACAGATGGGGTCAGAGGGTCGTGAGGATCTATGACCCAGACATGCATATAATCGAGATAGCAGAGGACATGAGGTCGGTATGCAGACGCTTCCTCGACAGAGGGATGAACGCCGAGCAGATCTCCGAGAGGATGGAGGTGCCGATGAGATACGTACGCTCCTGCCTCGCATCCGACACCCTCGAGACCGAGAGGCTCGTGCTCCGTCCCTGGAGGCCCTCCGACGCGGATGAGCTCTTCTCCCTGGCATCCGATCCCGACATCGGGAAATGGGCGGGATGGGAGCCCCATCCGGATTCGGCGCACAGCAGGGCCATCATCGACAACGTCCTCTCGAAGCCCGCTACGTTCTGCATAACCTCGAAGGAGGACGGCAGGATCGTCGGATGCATATCCCTCAGTTTCGACGGGGACGCATCCATCAAGATGGACCCGTCGGATGCGGAGATAGGCTTCTGGATCGCAAAGGGGGAATGGGGCAAGGGTTACGCCACCGAATCCTCCAGGAGGGTACTGAGGTACGCGTTCGAGGAGCAAGGATGCGGAAAGGTCTGGTGCGTCTGCCTAGAGGCCAACATCCGCTGCATGCGCGTCCAGGAGAAGCTGGGATTCCTGCTCAGGGGGACCGAGGACATCTACAGTACCGCATACGGGACCAGATGCATGAACGTATCATATCTTTCAAGGAGCAGATGGTGCGTGCTGGACGGAAGGCACCCCTGAACTTTTCATTTCTTTGTAATAACGGTAAATACTGCCACGGCGATATGCGGGCGATGTCTAGCGGACGCAAACCGAGGATAATGATCGCATGCGTCACCTTCGAGACCGTGAAGGTGGCCGAACCCGTTGATTTCTATCAGGCGAACAGGGTGTACCTCATACACCACGCCAGCACGAAATATCCGATCTACGAGGAGTTCTACAAGGAGACCTACAGGCTCATCGCGGAGAACGGAGGTAAGGGGGTGGAGATCGTCGAGGTGGACGAGAAGGTATGGGAGTTCGGTTCCATGCTCCGCACGATCGTCGGGATAATCGACCGCGAGATGGCGAAGAACGAGGAATGCGACGTCTACGTGAACATCTCCTCGGGCAGCCCCGAATACTCGGCCGCCGCGACCATAGCATCGATGATGTACACCAACGTAACCCCGTTCGCCGTCCCCGTGAAGGACTACACGGTCACCGACGACGAGGTGAGGGAATGCTACTTCCGCAAGGAGATCGACGCCGACGGCAACGAGAGATCGGTGCCGGTAGGGCTCGCCGCGAGCATCAAGGAACCCGTGAGGATCCCCCACTATCACATCAAGAAGCCGCCGGAGGACCTTGTCCGCGGGCTCAGGATCTACCAGAAGCATGCAGGGTACGGAGAGGTCCCCAAGAGGGTCACCGCACCCATGGTCATCGCCGACCTGAAGGAGATCGGTCTGTGGAAGCACCCCGTCTCCGGAAAGGACAAGCAGAGGATCGATGCCTCCAACGCGGTATACTTCCACAGGGAGTTCATCGAGAGATGGCTGAAGCACCAGTGGATCGTGCGCGACGAGAGCGGCAAGAGGTACTCCCTCACCGACGAGGGGAAGAGGATGATCGACACATTCTACACCGAGGACTGATGGCATGACGGAATACAGGACGCTTAACCCCGTGAGCATGAAATCGATGAGGATAGGGTACCTGGTTGTATTCGCGGCGATGATAGCCGGATGCGCCATATGCGCATTCATGTCGAGAGAGGAGCACGACGTCATCTACGGGGCGTACGGCTTCGGAGCGCTGGCACTTGTGATGCTGGCCCTCACCGTCGTGTTCCCCAAGATCTACTTCGACCACTACAGGTACTTCATATCCGAGGACCGCGTCGACGTGAGGTCGGGCATATTCTTCCTCAGGCACAAGGTCATCCCCATCGAG
>JAFPVN010000045.1 GCA_017395275.1 Candidatus Methanomethylophilaceae archaeon
ATCCCGTGAAATCGACGTACTCGGTGGTGCGGCGGAGCATGTGGACGATACCGAGATCGGATATCAGTTCGGTTACGGAGACGGCCACCCCGAAGGGTTTCATGAACTCCCTGTAGGTGTGGTTGGTGACCCCGGACATCGGAGCCAATACGACGCGCCCCTCGATACCGATGTCTCCGATCCTCCACATCGTTTCAGGGATAGAGTGGATCGATATAAGAACCATTATTACAACCGATTGGATTACCCATCCGATTGAAATGAGCCTCCTCACCGATATCCTGAAGATCGAGAACCATGTCGTCGCCATATACCGTTCCCCCGCAATGCCGGAGGATGCCGATCCGGCAGGTCCGAAGTGCTGCATCCCGTCGCTCCTGATGAAATGCGCCAGACTCGGCAGGAAATGCACCGCCGACAGAGAGCACGTGACATGCCACGGCGCCGTGAGCGGTCTTGGGTTCGGCGGGATCCCCGACAGGGAGAGGACGTCGTACAGCCTATCCAGTTTCCCCGAGGGGTTCGAGGGGACCCACCACGGTTCCGGGAAGAGGTACTTCGCGGACCCCGAATGCGCCAGGATGCAGATCGACGGCGTGAAGGACATCGGCGACGGTAAGGACGCCATCGTGTTCCAGGACCTGGAGGATGCCGAGAGGGAGGGAAGGGCGATCGAGGTCGTGGTGTTCGTGGTCGATCCCACCAGACTGAGCGCGCTGATGCAGCTCGCCTCGTATTCCAAGAGGACCAAGGGTCCGGCATCGATAGCACCGTTCGGTCACGCCTGCCAGCAGATATACGCCATACCGAGGGCGGAGGGGGAGTCGGACGATCCCCGCGGGGTGATAGGCATGACCGACATGTACGCCAGGAGATATGTCGGGACGGACATGATGACCTATGCCGTCCCCTATTCACTGTACAGAAGGATGATCGGGGATGTGCCCGGGTCGTTCCTCCAGGACGAGAAGTACCTTGGGAATCTCGGGAAGGCGTTGCGCCTGAGCGAGTGATGTCCGGATCCGGATGTTCCCGGAGGACCGAATACCGGCCGACGGCGGGTCTGGCTCACCAGAGCGTGTTTATCGAACCCCACATCATGTGCGGGCGTCCGTTGTCCTCGATGACCCTGCATCCGATGTCGTAGACGTCCATGATCATCTTCTCCGTGAACACCTCCTTGGGCGTTCCCATGGAATAGATGACCCCGGGCTTCGACATCACGATGACCTCGTGGGAATACTTCGCGGCTATGTTGAGGTCGTGGCTTATCATGACGATTATCATCCCCTCCTGCACCGCCAGTGCGCGGAGGAGTTCGGAGACGTACACCTGATGCTTCACATCCAGGTTCGCCGTGGGCTCGTCCAGTATGAGCATCTCGGTCTCCTGCACCATGCCCCTTGCAAGATTCACCTTCTGCTGCTGACCGGCGGACAGTTCGGAACAGCTGCGCATTGCAAGATCGGATATCCCCATCGTCTCCATCGCACGGTTGGACATCTCGATGTCCCTCTCGGTGATCCTCCATCTGCTCTTGTTGTGCCTCCCGAGGAGGATGGCGTCGAGGATGGGTACGGAGAAGCATATCTCCGACGATACTGGCACATATCCGATCCGCTCGGAGATCTCTTTAGATCCCATCGACGCAATGTCCCTGCCGTCGATGAGCACCTCACCGGACGTGGGCGTCAGGATCCTGTTCATGCATTTCACGAGGGTGGACTTCCCCACCCCGTTGGGACCCACTATGCAGTAGAGTCCAGGACGTTCCATCCTGAGCGATATGTCCTGTATGATCGGGGTATGCCCGTCGTAGCTGAAGGAAACGTCTCTCATCTCGAATATCATTCAATCCCACACCTTTTTGTTGGACCTCAGGATCAGCCAGAGGAACAGCGGTCCGCCCAGGAACGATGTGACCACACCCACCTCCAGGACCGCTGGGGCGACGATGAGCCTGCCTACCATATCCGCTATGATGAGCAGGAAGGCGCCGAAGATGGCCGAGGCAGGCACCAGGAACCTGTTGTCGGACCCTATGAATATCCTCGTTATGTGCGGAGCGACCAGTCCGACGAACCCTATCAGACCCGTCACGCTGACGACGGCCGCGGTGGTCAGGGAGACCACAAGGAGGGTGAGCCTCCTTATCAGGCCGGTGTTAACCCCCAGGCCCTTGGCGTTCTCCTCGCCGGATGCCAGTACGTTGAGCTTGCGGGAGAGGAACTGTATGACCGCCATCCCGCCTATGACGAATCCCAGGAGCATCGGTATGTCCGACCATGTCGAAAAGTACAGCGTACCGACGCTCCACTCGTACAGCGCCTTAAGGTCGTTGGGATCGGCGCTGAGCTTGATCAGTGCGGTGAGGGCGTTGAATATGTACATCACCGCGATCCCCGCCATGGCAATACCCATCCGGATAATGAACCCGTTATCCGCTCCCGGAATACCGATATTGATGATATTGGCCATCATCTTGGGCATCAGCACTTCGCCCAGGACCTCGGTCAGCATCAGTATCGGCCCGA
>JAFPVN010000046.1 GCA_017395275.1 Candidatus Methanomethylophilaceae archaeon
TACGTCGTCATCGACCCGGAGATCGTCGAAGCCGGAGAGGGATTCCTCTTCGCCTCGGCAACCGGTGATATGTTCAACCTGACCATCGACGGCGTCACCACGCCCGTCCACTACGGAGCCCCCATCAACATCCCGAAGGACGAGAACTTCCTCGGAATGTTCAACGAGAACGGCGATGCCGTCGGAGACGTCATCTTGAACAACTGGTGCTATGACTACTACTACCTCGGCGACATGACCCTGACCTCCGTCACCACCGTGACCGTCACCGCCACCCCCGACGAGGTAGTCAAGCTCACCACCGACAAGTTCAACTTCGTCGTCCCGGAAGCAGAGTTCGACTTCATCACGTACGACCTGCCCTCCGGAATGATCGTGTCGTTCGCCTCCGAGGACCTCGTATCCGGCGAGGCCGTCCGTGCCGCCGTCGAGGAGACCAAGTACGAGGGCAAGGATGCGTTCATGATCCACAGCGACCACACCATGACCATCGAGTACGCTGTGAGCGGAACCGACGTCACCCTCTACCACGTCATGAGGGGCATCCCCGTTCCGATGAGCTGCATGTACTACGTCGATGAGAACGGACAGACCTACGCCGTCGCCGAGCTCACGAGCTACTCCACCTACTACTTCGACGAGAAGGGCAGCGATGGAAGCAAGGACAACACCTACTTCTACCTCGCAGCGATCGCCATCGCCATCATCGTGGTTGCGGCCCTCTGCGTGCCCCTCTACCTCAAGAAGAAGAGGACGGCCTGAAACCTTTAACGGGGCCTTCGGGCCCCCCCCCCAAACAACCGCCCGTAGGGGCGGGGCCTTACCCCCATTCTTCAAACGATTCGGAAAAACGCGATGCATCCTCCCGCGGATGTGTGCATCGATCGAGACGGTCTCCGAGCGTTCGGGACCTCTGCATCAGAGGCTTATGCAGCATTATGGAATAATCCCCGAACAGAGGTGACAAAAGGGTTTTCAAAACCGGGGTTCGGCCCCTGGTATCTTCACAGCCTGTTCATTCCAAAAATCGTTCTGACCCGTTCAAACGGGAAACCACCTTGGAGCGGTAATCGTCGGGACATGCGATGTCCAGGGCCTCATCCTGGGTGAAGCCACGGGACATGAGCCTGCGAACGCTTTCAACCATGGCTTCCACGCGTCCTTCCACGCGTCCTTCCTCACGTCCTTCCTCGCGTCCTTCCTCACGGCCAATCTTCTTGCCGATCTCGATGCCCTCTTCGATGTAGTTCAGCCTGAACTGCTCTGCCAGCGTCTCCATGTTCTCCATTCCCCTAATCAACAACGGAGTCGCATCTATATCGTACTTTGCCAACTCCTCAACACGAGATTCCACCGTCCTCTTGTCGTTCAACAAGACGTTCAGCATATCCAATAGACGATTGCCGGTAGATGCTGAGCCGCAGCGGAGGCCGATATAAGTCACTGTCATCAGCCCCGGATCATGCAGAATGGCATCCGGTCCGCCAATCAAATTCTCATATCTCATCCTGCCGTGGAACAGCGAATTCCTGTTCGCCTCGATCGGATTCACGTCTATCCATATCACCCTGGTCCTGCGGAGATCCCGGTATTTGGAGAGCCCCATGGGAGCCTGGGCCGAATACGTCTTCGCACAATACATCATCAGCCTCGGCAACAGGTCATCCGTCGGGAGCCTGCGACCTTGCAGGTCCAAGGCGACGATCATGCGCTCGTCTCCACCGGGGGCCTCTATATCGAACACA